>NZ_BAFY01000101.1 GCF_000308555.1 Nocardia cyriacigeorgica NBRC 100375
CAGCGGGGTCTGATTCGGACCGGCCCCCTCGCTGCGGGCCGTTTGACGTTTGTTGCTGGTCCCCTCTGCCGCCTCCAAGCATTCTCGGGAAGACCTACGTGACCATGCTCACCCTCGACAGCCATGACCTGATCGCCGCCGCCCCACGGAGCCTGCGCTCCGAAAGCGCCGGCCTGACCCCCGACCAGTTCCGCGACCGCTACGGCGAAAGCGCCGGGCCGATCCGCCTCGGCGACTGGTCGCCGGCCGGAAACCGGAACGCTACCTTCACCGCGACCCTGGAATTCGCCGGTCACCTGCGTACCGTGGTGGCCACCGGCAACCCCGTCGCGGCCATGACCTCGGCCCTCTACGACGAGGGCTACCCGGTCGAGATCCTGCAATTCCATCAACGCCGCACCGGCTCGGCCACCGCCACCTTCGTCCAGTGCGAGTTCAACGGCCGCCGCGGCTGGGGTGCCGCCCTCGCCGGCGATGGTGCGGAGTCCACGGTGCGCGCCATGATCGCCGGGCTCAACCGCCTCGGCGCCTGACACGACAAACGGGTCCTGCCCCTTCCCGGATCGGGGAGGGCAGGACCCGCGTCGTCACGGTCGGCGGTATTACTCCCCGGAGGACTGCTGCTCGGCCAGCTGCTTGCGCACCTCGTCCATGTCGAGGGCCTTCACCTGAGTGACCAGGTCCTCGAGTGCGGCCGGGGGAAGTGCGCCGGGCTGGGCGAACACCAGTACGCCTTCGCGGAAGGCCATGATGGTCGGGATCGACCGAATGTTGGCGGCCGCCGCGAGTCCCTGCTGGGCCTCGGTGTCGACCTTGCCGTGCACCACATCGGGGTGCTGCTCCGAGGACTTCTCGAAGGTCGGGGCGAAGCTCTTGCACGGTCCGCACCATTCGGCCCAGAAATCGACGAGCACTACGTCGTTTCCGGTGACGATCTCATCGAAGTTCTGCTCGGTCAGCGTCTGCGTTGCCATGGGCGTCCTCTCGTATGGGTTTGCCGGGTCCAACGCCGGGCGCCGGGGTTATCTTCCACCGGCGACCGGCCAGGCCCGCCGTTCGTCGCCGTCCCACCTCCGGATACCCACCGCGGTCGCGGTGAAATCACGATCCGACGCGACAGCGAGGACCGCCGCGCCGAGCTGCGGTGGTGGCACGCGTCTGGCCAGTGTGACATGTGGAGTCCACTGATCAGGAGCCATATTGCCGGGAACTCCCGGGCACGGCGCCACCAGCGCGTGCACCCGGCGCTGCCAGGCCAGCAACTGTTCCGAGGGCACCACCAGCCGCACCAGAATGGGCCGGCGCGCCCCGAACACCAGCACGCCGCCCAGCCGCACCGGGAACGGGTCGAACGGCAATTTCTCCAGATCGTGGTCGATGCGCGGCCAGATCTGCTTGGCGACCGCGAGGGTGATGTGCGGGCGTTTGGGCGGGTCGCCCACCGCCGGTTTGCGGATGACGCCCGGTAGGCCCGACTCGGCCAGCGCCGCCCACTGCTGCCGGATGTACTCCTCGGCCGCGTCGTCGAGCACCAGTTCCACCGACTGCACCATGATCTGCAGAAACTAGCCGCCCAGGACCCGCGCGCGGGCCGGTTCGACCGCGACGGCAGGATGTCGGGGTGCACGAGTCGAAGCGAACGGGTGGCGAACCGCTGCGGTTGGGGCTGATCGATGGCGACGGAATCGGTCCCGAGGTGGTGAGCGCGGCGCGCGCCGTGGTCGACGAGGCGCTGGCGGCCTCCGGCGCGGTCGCCGTGGACTGGGTGCGGCTACCGATCGGCCATCGCGCCATCGCCGACTACGGCAGCGCGTTGCCGCAGCACACCCTCGACGCGCTTGCCGAGCTGGACGGCTGGATCCTCGGCCCGCACGACAACGCCTCCTACCCGCCCGAACACCGGGTGGCTCCGGGCGGGGCGATTCGCAAACATTTCGGCCTGTACGCCAATATCCGCCCCGCCCGGGCCTTTCCCGGTGTTCGCGCGGCCGCCCCCGATATCGACCTGGTGATCGTGCGGGAGAACAGCGAGGGCTTCTACGCCGACCGCAATATGTTCGCCGGAACGGGTGAGTTCCGGCCCACCGAGGACGTCGCCATGTCGATCGGCGTGGTCACCCGCCGCGCCTGCGAACTCATCGCGCACGAGGCCATGCGGCTGGCGAGCACCCGGCGCAAACGGGTGACGATCGTGCACAAGGCCAACGTGCTGCCGATGACGATGGGCCTGTTCCGTGACGTCTGCTACGAGGTGGCGCACCAGTATCCGGGCGTGCGCGTCGACGACGAGCACGTCGACGCCACCGCCGCCCACCTGGTCCGCGCGCCAGCCGATTTCGACGTCCTGGTCACCGAGAACCTCTTCGGCGACATCCTCTCGGATCTGGCCGCCGAGCTGAGCGGATCGCTCGGGCTGGCGGCGTCGCTGAACTGTTCGGCCGACCGCGCCATGGCCCAAGCGGTGCACGGCGCGGCGCCCGCGTTGGCCGGCCGCAACAGGGCCAATCCGGCGGCGTTGCAATTGTCGTCGGCGATGTTGTTGCACTGGCTGGGGATTCGGCGCGCCGACCCGGTGCTCACCCAGGCCGCAGAGCGCATCGAGCGCGCCGTCGCGACGACGCTGGAAGCCGGCATCGCGACCGCCGACCTCGGTGGACTGGCCTCGACGAGCGAGTTCACCGAGCAGGTGAGCGCGCGGGTGCATCGGCGATGAGCGCCCTTCGCGGGCGGGCCAGCGCGCATCACGGCTCGGTGTGTACTGGTCCGCAGGGGCCGGGTTCTCCGCTACTGTCCGGTACGCGGGTGCTCGGTTGCCTGGACTGCGGGAAGGTGGGGCCGGGTACTCCGGAGCGGGAAGGTGGAGGCTGCGGTGACTGATCGAACCGAATCCGGCAGGCATGGACGCTGGGCGGTGCTGGTGGTCGCCGTGCTCGGCGCACTCGTGCTCGCGGTCGCCGGCTGCACGCACAACACCGAGGATCTGCCCGACGTGGAGAAGGTGCCGGTGAGCGAGGTGCCCGAACTCGCGGCGCTGGTGCCGCCGGACATCCGGCAGTCGGGGGTGCTGAAGGTGGGGGTGAACGTGCCGTACCAGCCCAACGAGTACCGCGACAGCGACGGCAATATCGCCGGCTTCGATGTCGATCTGATGGACGCGGTGACCGCGGTGCTCGGGTTGCGCGCCGAATACATCGAGTCGGCGTTCGAGAAGATCATTCCCGCCGTGCAGGCGGGCACCTATCACGTGGGCATGTCCTCGATCACCGACTCCCTGGAGCGGGAGAAGCAGGTCGATTTCGTCACCTATTTCAGTGCGGGCGTGCAGTGGGCCCAGCGCGCCGACCGGCCGGTCGACCCGAACAATGCCTGCGGTAAGCGGGTGGCGGTGCAGGCCACCACCTTCGAGCATCTGGAAGAGCTGCCGGCCAAGAGCAAGGCCTGCGAGGCGGCGGGCAAGGACCCGATCATCATCCAGAGCTTCGATGAGCAGAGCGCCGCGACCAATGCGCTGGTGCTCGGACAGGTGGATGCGATGTCGGCCGATTCGCCGGTCACCGCGTACGCCATCAAGCTCACCGAGGGCAAGATCGAACCGGCGGGCCCGGTCGTCGACGCCGCGCCCTACGGCTGGGCGGTGGCGAAGGGATCGCCGCTGGCCCCGGTGCTGCAGCAGGCACTGCAACATCTGATCGACAACGGCAAATACCGCCGGATCACCGAGAACTGGGGTGTGCAGGAGGGCGCGATCACCAGGTCCGTCATCAACGGCGCGCCGAAGGGATGACATGAGCGAATCACAGACCGAGCCGGAGCCGATCAAGGCCGTCCCGCTACGCAGGCCGGGGCGGTGGCTCGCCGCGACCGCCATCCTGGTGCTGGTCGGGCTGTTCATCTACGGCGCCGCGACCAACCCGGCCTATCGGTGGGACGTCTACTGGCGGTACCTGCGTGACAGCCGCATCGCCGAGGGCGCGGTGGTCACGCTGGAGCTGACGGTGCTGTCGATGGCGATCGCGGTCGTGCTCGGCGCGCTGCTCGCGGTGATGCGCCTGTCGCCCAACCCGGTGCTGCGCGCGACCGCGTGGGTGTATCTGTGGATCTTCCGCGGCACACCGGTGTTCGTGCAGTTGGTGTTCTGGGGGCTGGTGCCCTCGTTGTACAAGCAGATCACCCTGGGTGTGCCGTTCGGGCCGCAGCTGGTGGAACTGGATGTGCAGGGCTTGCAGGCCGCGTTCACCTTCGCGGTGATCGGGCTCGGTCTCAACGAGGCCGCCTATATGGCCGAAATCGTACGCGCGGGCATCAATTCGGTCGGTGAGGGACAGCGCGAGGCCTCGGTCGCGCTCGGGATGACGTGGTCGCAGACCATGCGCCGGACGGTGCTGCCGCAGGCGATGCGGGTGATCATCCCGCCCACCGGCAACGAACTGATCGGCATGCTCAAGACCACCTCGCTGGTCACCGCGATCCCGCTCAGCACCGACCTGTTCGGCCGCGCCCGCGATATCTACGGCGTCAACTTCCTGCCGATCCCGCTGCTGCTGGTCATCGCGACCTGGTATCTGGCCATCACCAGCGTGCTGATGGTCGGCCAGTACTACCTCGAGCGCTACTTCTCGCGCGGGGTGTCGCGGCAGCTGACCGCCAAACAGTTGCAGGAACTGGCCGATGCGCAGAATGTGGTGAAGGCGAAATGAGCGAGCAGGCGAAAGACGATTCCGCGGCCGCGACCAAGCCGATGATCGTCGCCGACCGGGTGTGCAAATCCTTCGGCGCGTTGCAGGTGCTCAAGGGGATCTCGCTGGAAGTGCAGCGCGGGCAGGTGCTGTGCCTGGTCGGGCCGTCCGGTTCGGGCAAGTCGACGTTCCTGCGCTGCATCAACCATCTCGAGCAGGTCAATGCCGGGCGGCTCTATGTCGACGGCGAGCTGGTCGGCTACCGCGAGAAGGGCGACAAGCTCTACGAGCTGCATCCGCGGGAAGCGGCCAGGCAGCGCCGCGATATCGGCATGGTCTTCCAGCATTTCAACCTGTTCCCGCACCGCACCGCGCTCGCCAACGTCATCGAGGCGCCCACGCAGGTCAAGAAGATCCGCAAGTCCGAGGCGGTCCGCCGGGCCAAGGAATTGCTGGATCGGGTGGGGCTGGCCGACAAGGCCAATGCCTACCCGGCGCAGCTGTCGGGTGGGCAGCAGCAGCGGGTGGCGATCGCGCGGGCACTGGCGATGGATCCGAAGCTGATGTTGTTCGACGAGCCGACCTCGGCGCTGGACCCGGAACTGGTCGGCGAGGTGCTCACCGTGATGCGCGAGCTCGCCGACGACGGCATGACCATGGTGGTGGTCACCCACGAGATGGGTTTCGCCCGCGAGGTGGCCGACCAGCTGGTGTTCATGGACGGGGGAGTGGTGGTCGAAGCCGGACCACCGCGTGAAGTGCTGGCGCAGCCGAAACACGAACGCACCCAAGCATTTCTGTCGCGCCTGCTCTGACCGAGGGGCTCGGGCGGGCTACCTGCTCGAGGGTCTGCCCAACGCGATGCGCAGCTGGCCGAGCAGCACCTTCGCCGCCGGCGTGCCGGGGCGGTCGGTGCGCCACGCGATGGCCAGTTGCCCGCGCAGTTCCGGCTCCACGATCGGCAGCGTCCGAACCCCGAACGCCGCCGCCTCCGCGTCGGTGAGTTCCGGGACCACCGCGACACCGAGGCCGTGCGCGGCCAGTCGCAGCAGCAGCGGTGGCGCTGCGGCCTCGAAGGCGATGTTCGGGGTGAAACCCGCTGCGGCGCAGGCGTGCTGGAGCACGCCGTGGATGCCGGTGCCGGGTGGCAGGCAGATCAGCGGTCGTTCGCGCAATGCACGCAGCGGCATGGTCTCGCCTGCGGCCGCCTCGTTCGCGGCGACGGCGGCGACCACGGGGGTATCGAGGATGACGTCGACGGCGATGCCGGGATCGAGTGGTGCGCCGGTCAACCCGACCACCGCGATATCGAGTTCGCCGCGGCCCACCGCGGCCAGCATGTGCTCCGAGGTGGCCTCGGTGAGGACGATGCCGACCTGCGGATGATCGTCGTGGAAGGCGGCGAGCGCGGCGGGGACATCGAATTCCTCGGTGGCGGCGCCGGAGATGAGCCCGATCCGCACTTGGCCGCGCAGTAGCCCGGTGAACTCGTCGACGGTGTGCGCGATCCGTTCGGCGGCGGCCAGCGCGGCGCGGGCGTCGGCGAGCACCGCGGCACCGACCTCCGTTGGCGTGACCCCGCGCGTGCCGCGCTCGAGCAGTGGCTGCCCCAGCTCGCGTTCCAGCTGCCGGATCTGTGCGCTGAGCCCCGGCTGCGTCAGGTGCAGCCGCTGCGCCGCGCGCGTGAACCCGCCTTCTTCGACCACGGTGACGAAGTAGCGCAGCTGCCGCAATTCCATAACCAACGATTATGGCAGCAAGAGAAACTAGCTGTTTCCCTTATCGCCCGCTGCGCGGCAGGGTCGAAGTCATGGGAAACATCGCAGCCGAACACACCGCTCTCACCCCCGCCGCCGAGGCGGAACTGCTGTCCTTCTCCGCACCGGTGCTGCGGCCCGGCGACCCGGATTACCCCGCGGAGGTCGCCGGATTCCAGACCGCCTACCAGCACCGTCCCGCGATCGTCGTCGCCGCCAGGCATACCGAGGACGTGCGTGCCGCCGTCGAGTTCGCCGCCAGGCACGCACTGCCGGTGGCGGTGCAGGCCACCGGGCACGGCCTGTCGGTCGCGGCCGACGGCGGCGTGCTCATCAGCACCCGCCGCATGACCGGCATCGATATCGACGCCGACGCCGCGACCGCACGGATCGGGGCCGGCGTGCAGGCGGATGCCTTGATCGAGGCGGCCGCCCCGCACGGGCTGGCTCCGCTGAACGGGTCGTCGCCGTCGGTGGGCGTGGTCGGTTACGTCCTCGGCGGCGGACTCGGGTTGCTCGGCCGCACCTACGGATACGCCGCCGACCACGTCCGCGGGATCGAACTGGTCACCGCCGACGCGCGCGTGCGGACCCTGCGCCCCGGTGACGAACTCTTCGGCGCGGTGCTCGGCAGCGGCGGCAATTTCGGCGTCGTGACGGCGCTGGAACTGGGCCTGGTGCCGGTGACCACGGTCTACGGCGGCCAACTCATGTTCGACACCGCTCAGGTGCCGCGCGCGCTCGAGGCCTGGCGGGGATGGACCGCGACCGTGCCCGACACCGTCACCTCGACCGTCGCCATGCTCGCCTTCCCGGATATCGCGCCGGTGCCGCCACCGCTGCGCGGCCGGTTCGTCGCCTCCATCCGGATCGCCGGCACCGATATCGAGCACGGCGACCGTCTGGTCGAACCGCTGCGCGCGATCGGCACACCCCTGAAGGACGATCTGCGCGTCATGGCCTACACCGAATCGCACACCATCCACACCGATCCGGCCGACCCGCATCCCTACGCCGCCACCAACGCCCTGCTCGACGACCTCACGCCCGAAGCGCTCACCGCGCTGCTGGCGGTGGCCGGACCCGATTCCGGGCTCGGCGCCGTCATCGACATCAGGCACCTGGGCGGCGCGTTGAGCGCGCGCCGCGACGACCTGGCGCTCGATCATCGCGAGGCCCGTTACGTGGTGCGGGTCATCACCCTGCCGGATCCGTCGGCAGGTCCGGTCGAGCCCGGCGCGCCGGTACGTGCCGCCCTGGCGCCGTGGACGATCGGCCACAGCCTCAATTTCCTCTACGGCGCGGGCGAGGTGGCCGACGAAGCGCAGACCAAGGCCGGCTACCGGGCCGCCACCTACCGGCGGCTGGCCGAGTTGAAGGCGACCTACGACCCACACAACATGTTCCGCTTCAACCGCAATATCCGTCCGGCGCGCTGATCAGCCGCCCCAGTCGGTCGAACCAGGCGTGTGACAGCGGCGCTGTGCTATTGTCGTGATATCACTTTGATACCGGGAGGATGTCATGAAGCTTCGTGCCGCTGTCCACGCCAATGGGTTCGTGGTGTTACTGACGTGGCTGGTGCTGACGATCGCGGTCGGTGGTGCCACCGCGCTCGCCTTCGTCGTCGGCACCAAGGACGGCAACGCCGCCGCGATCGGGGCAGGCATCGCCGGAGCGGTGGTGCTGGCCGGGCTGCTGCTCGCCATCACCGGGCTGATCGTGGTGAACCCGAACGAGGCGAAGGTGGTGCAGTTCTTCGGCCGCTACATCGGCTCGGTCAGCGAACCCGGCTTCTTCTCGGTGCTGCCGCTGACCGACCGGCGCAGCATCTCACTGCGGGTGCGTAACTTCGAGACCCAGAAGCTGAAGGTCAACGACGCCGACGGCAACCCGGTCGAGATCGCCGCGGTGGTCGTCTACCGGGTGGTCGACAGCTACAAGGCCGCCTTCGCCGTCGACGATTACGAGGAGTACGTGGAGACCCAGTCCGAGGCCGCGGTCCGGCATCTGGCCACCACCCACCCCTACGACGCCCACGACGACGCGCGCACCAGCCTGCGCGACGGCACCGAGATCGCCGAGGAACTCACCGTCGAACTGCGCGAACGCACCGAACTGGCCGGGATCGAAGTGCTCGAGGCCCGCATCACCCACCTCGCCTACGCCCCCGAGATCGCCCAGGCCATGCTGGTGCGCCAGCAGGCGGCGCAGGTGGTCGCGGCCCGCACCCGGATCGTGGAGGGCGCGGTCGGCATGGTCGGGCTCGCGCTCGAGCGGCTGGCCGCCCAGGGCATGGTGGAACTCGACGAGGAACGCAAGGCGAGCATGGTGTCGAACCTGCTGGTGGTCCTGTGCGGTGATCGACCGACCCAGCCCGTGGTCAACGCCGGATCGCTCTACTCCTGACCGGCATGGCCGAACGGAAGAAGATCCTGCTCCGGCTCGACCCGGCGGTGTACGAGGCGGTGGCCCGCTGGGCCGCCGACGACCTGCGCAGCGTCAACGCGCAGATCGAATACGCACTGCGGTTGGCCTTGGACAATGCCGGGCGCAAACCCCGGCCGGGCAGGTCGGCGGCCGACGACGGCGAATGAGCACCGGACCGCACGCTCACCATGGGCGTGCGGTCCGGTCGTTCAGTGCCCGCTGCCGGGTTTGCGGGTCACGAAGATCGCGGTGCCGGGGAACAGCGCGCCGCGCAGCGGGCTCCACTGGCCCCATTCCCGGTCCAGCCATTCCGGCCAGTCCGGTTCGATGATGTCCTCGACGATCAAGCCGGCCGCGACGATCTCGCGGACCCGATCGCCGACGGTGCGGTGGTGTTCGACATAGACCGGCTCGCCGTCGGCGTCGACCTCTATATAAGGGGTGCGGTCGAAGTACGGGGTGGTGGCGACCAGACCCGCCGGACCGGGATCGTCGGGGAAGATCCAGCGCATCGGGTGGTTCACCGAGAACACCCAGCGCCCACCGGGGCGCAGCACCCGCTCGACCTCCCGCATGACCAGGGCCGAATCGGCGACGAAGGGGATCGCGCCGAACGCCGAGCAGGCGGCGTCGAAAGATTCGCCGGCGAAGGGCAGCGCCTCGGCACCGGCCTGCACCAGTGGCACCCGCGGCCCGCCGCGTGCCATCGCGGCCAGCCCGTGCGCGAGCATGCCCGCCGACAGGTCCAGGCCGACCGGGAACGCGCCGTTGCTCGCCAGCCAGCGCGAACACGGCGCCGAACCGCAACCGATCTCCAGGATGCGCTGTCCGGCAATATCACCGAGCAGATGCCAATCGCCCTCGTGCAGTCCCTCGGGGCACCAGACGAATTCACCGCCGGGGGAGTCGACACCGAGGAAATCGGCATGGGTATCGTGGTATTGGCCGGCGTCGGCATCCCACCAACGCCTGCTGGCACGTTCACTGTCCGTGGAATCGATTCGGGCACGTGCCGGACCGACGGTTCCGAGCAGTTCGTTTGCTTGCGCATGGCGATCGTCCGACACGCCGTAAGAGTATCGGCGTGGCGACGGGACCGGTTTGCCCGGCCCGATGCAGGTCGCGTACGCTGAACGCGCGAGTGATCACACCGCGCCCAATTTCGGTGTGTCGCACAGTACCGAAAGATCCAATGTCCGCAACCGACCACAATCCGTCCGGAGCAAATCCACATATGCCCACCACCGTCACCTCGCCGCAGGTAGCCGTCAACGACATCGGCTCCGCCGAGGATTTCCTCGCCGCCATCGACGCCACGATCAAGTACTTCAACGATGGCGACATCGTCGAGGGAACCATCGTCAAGGTCGATCGTGACGAGGTCCTGCTCGACATCGGTTACAAGACCGAAGGCGTCATCCCCTCCCGTGAGCTCTCCATCAAACACGATGTCGACCCCAACGAGGTCGTTTCCGTGGGCGATGAGGTCGAGGCCCTGGTTCTCACCAAGGAGGACAAGGAAGGCCGCCTGATCCTGTCGAAGAAGCGGGCGCAGTACGAGCGCGCGTGGGGCACGATCGAGGAGCTCAAGGAGAAGGACGAGGCCGTCAAGGGCACCGTCATCGAGGTCGTCAAGGGTGGCCTGATCCTCGACATCGGGCTGCGTGGCTTCCTGCCCGCCTCGCTGGTCGAGATGCGTCGGGTCCGCGATCTGCAGCCGTACGTCGGCAAGGAGATCGAGGCCAAGATCATCGAGCTCGACAAGAACCGCAACAACGTGGTTCTGTCGCGTCGCGCCTGGCTGGAGCAGACCCAGTCCGAGGTCCGCAGCGAGTTCCTGCACCAGCTGCAGAAGGGCCAGGTCCGCAAGGGTGTGGTCTCCTCGATCGTCAACTTCGGTGCCTTCGTGGACCTGGGCGGCGTCGACGGCCTGGTGCACGTGTCCGAGCTGTCCTGGAAGCACATCGACCACCCGTCCGAGGTCGTCGAGGTCGGCACCGAGGTCACCGTCGAGGTGCTCGACGTCGACCTGGACCGCGAGCGCGTCTCGCTGTCGCTGAAGGCCACCCAGGAAGACCCGTGGCGTCAGTTCGCCCGCACCCACGCGATCGGCCAGATCGTGCCGGGCAAGGTCACCAAGCTGGTTCCGTTCGGTGCGTTCGTGCGCGTCGAAGAGGGCATCGAGGGCCTGGTGCACATCTCCGAGCTGGCCGAGCGCCACGTCGAGGTCCCGGATCAGGTCGTTGCCGTCGGCGACGACGCGATGGTCAAGGTCATCGACATCGACCTGGAGCGTCGCCGGATCTCGCTGTCGCTGAAGCAGGCGAACGAGGACTACCACGCCGAGTTCGACCCGTCGAAGTACGGCATGGCCGACAGCTACGACGAGCAGGGCAACTACATCTTCCCCGAGGGCTTCGATCCCGAGACCAACGAATGGCTCGAGGGCTTCGACAAGCAGCGCGAGGAGTGGGAAGGCCGCTACGCCGAGGCGGAGCGTCGCCACAAGATGCACACCGCGCAGATGGAGAAGATGGCGGCCGACGCCGCGGCCGAGGCCGCGAACGGTGGCGGCTCGTCGAACTACTCCTCCGAGAGCGGTTCGCAGTCCACCTCCAGCCAGCCCGAGTCCGCCGGCGGCTCGCTCGCCAGCGACGCCCAGCTCGCGGCTCTGCGGGAGAAGCTCTCCGGCAACGCCTGATACGGGTAGAGCAACACCGAAGGCCCCGGTCCGCAACGGACCGGGGCCTTCGGGCTGTTCGGTGACGGTATGCGGCCGCTACGCCGCCGCGACCGTGAACCGGCGCTGCACGAACCGTGCGGCCTCGGCCTCATCCACCAGCGCGACCGCCAGATCCTCGGCGCTGATATCGGCCTCGGCGTCCAGGAGCTGATCACCGCCGACCCGGTAGCGCCCGGTGCGCGTGCCGGGGTCGATCCGCCCCGACGACGGGCTCAGATACGTCCACTGCCGGTCCGAGAGCCGATACACGTTCAACGCCTCCCGCAGTGCCACGATCACCCGGTGATACTCCACCGGCACCCCGAGATTCTCCGGTAGCCCCTCGGCGAACCCCGGCTGATCCACCAGTTGCAGACCGGGCGCGACCTCCAGACTTCCGCCGCCGCCCACCGCGATCACCCGAATCGCCGGATGACGGGTCAATGCCTGCACCATTGCCCGCGCACCGGCCACGAAATCGTCGGCCTTGGCAATGGTGCCCTCGATTCCGTGCCCCGCATTCACCGCGCTGACCACCACATCCACGCCGGCGATCGCCGTCGCGACGCTCTCGGCATCGCGCCAATTCGCCACCTGCCAGGTGATGCCCTCCCGCGCCGCCGGAACCCGGGCAGCGTCGCCGGCGAACGCCCGCACTGCATGCCCGCGCCGCCGCGCCTCCTCGACCACTCGCGAACCGATGACTCCGGTCGCGCCGAACACTCCGATATCCATCCCGACTCCTAGGGTTATACATGCTGTGCAATTACTACACGCCGTTCAGTGACTGCACGGCAGATAGTACTCGCACGCTGTAGAGTGTCAACCGTGGTGGAGGCAATGACGAGTCGGCGCGAGCGGCTGCGCGCCCAGACAGCGCAGGAGATCAAGACGGTCGCGCTGCGACTGCT
>NZ_BAFY01000100.1 GCF_000308555.1 Nocardia cyriacigeorgica NBRC 100375
GCTGCGGCATCTGCGGCCGCGAGTTTCCCAAGGCAGAAGTGCGATTCCGCGTGAACCATGTCGGGGGCCAAGCCACTGCCGACCGCTCTGCTCGCGCCGCCCTGCGCGCCATAGCACACGCCATGGGCTGGTACTTGCCAAGCGATTATGACCTGAACGACGAAACGCGGACACGGTGCCCGGATTGTGCCGGTCAATGTCGCGCCAGCGAACCAACCACGCTGTATCTGATCAAATCGGAGCGCCGTCGAGCTCTCAAGATCGGTGTGGCCCGAAGAACGTCCAGTCGGCTGCGAGTTCATGGCCGACGTGGGTGGCGCGTCGTCGAATTGAACGGCGAGCAATGTTGGTGGCTTCTTCGGCGGGTCGATGCGCTGGCCATCGAGCGAGCCATCATCGCGCGATGGCGAAGCGCGGGCGTGCCGATGGCTCCAGCGTGCGCTATCGCCGCCGAGAATGGCTACACCGAGACTGCCAGCCTGGATGCAGCTTCGGTGCCTGACACTGTCGGCTGGATCGAAGAACTCGCTCGTGGACACCTTCTGGAACTCGACACGTCAGGATCCGGAGAAGGCGGACACTAGACTCATATGGCGCATGCGAGCCAATCGCGCTGCGATCGAAGCCAAGGCTTGGTTCGCAGAAACTAGAGCCACGGGAAACTCCCCCCGGGATGCGGTCCACAGGCGTCGTAGGTGTGATCGGCTTCAGCTTCTGCATCGACATCCGGATCGACGGCCGGTTGGGCGTTGAGGACAACTGCGGGTTGCCGACTCCTCCGGTCTGTCGTTTGTTATGTGCTGTTGAAAACGGCCGTCGCCGACGGAGTTGAAGGAATGTACCCGCCTCACTCGATGCCAGGAGCGTTCCTCATGCCCTCATCCGTGCACATCCGTTCACCGCGCTACAGCACGACCGGTTGCGAGACCTAAACCATGGCCCACTGGGCTGTCGCAGTCGGCCGCATACGACGCATAGCTTCGTGCGGCGTCACGGTCTGACCTCGTGACTGGTGTGCAGCCGTCTTCGAGCGCAAATGACTCGGTCCCGATTGCACAGTTGAACCAACGGCAGAAGCTGCTTGCCGGGGCAGGCGATTACTGATTGCGCACTGCCGGACCGCGTTACCACGCCCGGCGCACGGGGCCAGACCACATTCTCTCGCGGCGGCCGCGGTGTGCGCCGAACCCGCCGCAGCGGCGCTTGCCTGAATTGCGCGAAATGGGAATGGGTGGGATTGATCGCTTGACGACTCCGGTCCTACAGAGCGTTGATTGACGACCCGAATTGCATCGTTCGCCTCAGCCAACCATAACTGCCTGGGGCGGAACAGCTTTCGGTACAAGAAATCCGAGATACAGAGCAGGAGTCATCTTATGAATGAGGACGAAGGTTACTTGCGGGCGAAGGACTGCGAGAAATTGACGGGGATTCCGGAGGCCACCTGGCGATGGTGGGCACATATCGGATACGGCCCGATCAGTTTCAAGCTAGGGCCCCGCCGCCGGGTATGGCGGAAATCGGCGGTGCTGGCCTGGATCGCAGAGCAAGAGCAGGAGCAGGCGAGCCGACGTGATGAGGCTGCGTAATGGCGGCGACTCGGAACCAACGGTCGGGTATCGAGGACCGCTGGTACCCGACCGTGGTCAACGTGGACCCGGTGACCGGGAAGATAACCAAGAAGAAGGTCAAGTCCACGGAACGCTTCGGTAAGGGAAAGCGGTGGCGGGCCCGGTACGTCGATCCAAGTGGTGTCGAGCGGTCGCGATCGTTCGACACCAAGATTGCGGCGCAGAACTTTCTCGACGCCGAGGTCACGACGAAGGTAACCACGGGCACGTGGGTCGACCCCGACCGCAGCGGTGTCCTATTCGGCGTGGTCGCCGAGAAATGGTTTGCCACAAAGAAGTTCCGGAAACCGAAGACCGTGGCAGGTTATCGGTCGTTGCTGGATACGGTCGTGCTCCCGAGGTGGGAGTCGGTCCCGCTGCGCGACATCGATTTCGAGGACATCCAGGAATGGGTGGTCAGCTTGTCGGAGTCGGGCAGCACGCGGTTCGAAGGTCGCGGCCTGTCGGCGTCGCGGGTCATTCAGTCGTATCAGGTGCTCGGCCAGATTCTTCGGTTCGCGGTGAAGTCGAAGCGGTTGGCTTCCAATCCGGCCGAGGATGTCGAGTTGCCGTCGATGATGGCGGGGGAGCGGCCGTACCTGTCTCACCTTCAGGTGTTGAAGCTGGCGATGGCGGCCGGTCGGTTCCGGCCGTTGGTGCTGACGCTGGCCTACACCGGTATCCGGTTCGGTGAGGCGACCGGGCTCCGGGTGATGGACGTCGATCTCGACGCCCGGCGCATCCGGGTGACGCGGTCGGCGACCTATGTCCGGGGTGCGGGCACGGTAGTGACCGACACTAAGAACCACACGGCTCGTGCTGTCCCGGTCCCGGAGACGTTGGCAAAGGAGCTCGCCAACCTCATGAATGGTCGTCGACCCGACGCACTCGTCTTTCCGAGCCGGAAAGGTGGCTACCTCGAGTCGACGGAGTTCCGGTGGGTATTCGATCAAGCCGCGAAGGCGGTGGGGTTGAGCAAGATCGCTCCGCATGGTCTACGCCACACGGCGGCGTCGCTGGCGATCAGTGCCGGGGCGAATATCAAGGTGGTTCAGCGGATGCTGGGGCACAAGACGGCCACGCTGACGCTGGACCTGTATGGGCACCTGTTCCCGGACGATCTCGACGCTGTGGCGCTCGGGATGGACGCGGGGGCCAGGACTGCTGCGGACCGATTGCGGACTGCATGAGATGACGACGTCGAAAGCGACGGCAAAAATACCGCCTGACCTGGTGCCGAGTGTGGGACTCGAACCCACACGTCCGTGAGGACAACGGTTTTTGAGACCGTCGCGTCTGCCAGTTCCGCCAACTCGGCGCACCGGAGGGAAAGCATAGCGGGTGGGTGGGGATTTCGGCGAACCGGCTGCCCTCGTTGTGACCTGGGTGAGGTTTGCGCTGGGTATATGCGTTCTATGCCGAAGTGAAAGGTACTCTTTACATCACTCGATGGCGTGGCGGTGGCTCTTCGGCCGGATTGGTCCGGCGGTGGCCGCAGTCGAGCGTCGGGGCTCGAGCATCGAACCAGAGGGGTCTTCTATGAGCACTACTGCGGGCGCGGACGCCAAGGCCGGCGCCGGGGCCAAGCGCGTCGTCGTCGCCGAGGACGAGGCCTTGATTCGCATGGATCTGGTGGAGATGCTCACCGAAGAGGGCTATCAGGTGGTCGGTGAGGCCGGCGATGGGCAGCAGGCGGTGGATCTGGCGGTGGAGCATCGCCCGGATCTGGTGATCATGGACGTGAAGATGCCGCGCCGCGACGGGATCGACGCGGCCGCCGAGATCGCCTCGAAACGTGTTGCGCCGGTGGTGATCCTGACCGCGTTCAGTCAGCGCGATCTGGTCGAGCGGGCCCGCGACGCGGGGGCGATGGCCTACCTGGTGAAGCCGTTCACGAAGTCGGATCTGGTGCCCGCGATCGAGCTGGCGGCGAGCCGGTTCCATGAGATCACCGCGCTGGAGGGTGAGGTCGCGAGCCTGTCGGAGCGGCTGGAGACACGCAAGCTGGTCGAGCGCGCCAAGGGCGTGCTGATGCAGACCCAGGGGCTGTCGGAGCCGCAGGCCTTCAAGTGGATTCAGCGCACCGCGATGGATCGCCGCACCACCATGAAGGCGGTCGCGGAAGTGGTGCTGGAGAACCTCACGCCGCAGTGATCGGGTTCCGCGGCGGCACTCACAGTGCGTTTTACGTCGAGGAAACATAAACGCGAAAAAGAATTCGACACGATGTCATCTGCATGATCCGAATGTGATGCGGATCTAACGTGCCGACGCTATGTTTCTGCGCAGGCTGAGTGGTCGGCCTCCTCGGTTGGCCGGGGGAGCACAGGAACGCAGAGGTGAATCGTGCTTAGTTCGACGTGGCGAAACCGTACGGTGCGAGTGCTGGGGGTCGGCGCGGCCGCAGCCCTGGTGCTGACCGGATGCAGCGACAAATCGACGGGGGATTCGGAGGCCACCGGGACCGACGCCGGGGGCCTGTCCATTCAGCCGGTGATGCAGATCGACGCCCAGGGCAAGGAAGTGCCCTCCGCCGACACCGCGGCCGCCGCCGACCCCGCCGGTGACGGTTCGGCGACCTGCCCGGCGGGCACCTCCATCGCCATGGCGGGCGCGCTGACCGGGCCGAACGCGGCACTGGGCATCAATATCGTCAACGGCGCGAAGCTGGCCATCGAGCAACACAACAAGGCGAATCCGGGCTGCCAGATCGTGCTGAAGCAGTTCGACACCGAGGGCAACCCGCAGAAGGCGACGCAGGTCATCCCGCAGATCGTCAACGACCCCACGATCATCGGCCTGGTCGGCCCGGCCTTCTCCGGCGAGACCAAGGCCACCGGCCAGATCCTCAGCGATGCGGGCCTGGTGGCGGTGTCGTCGTCGGCCACCAATGCCTCGCTCACCCAGAACGGCTGGCGCAGTTTCTTCCGCGGGCTGGCCAATGATGACGTGCAGGGGCCGTCGGTGGCCAACTACATGATCAATACGGCCGGCTACAAGAAGGTGTGCGTCGTCCAGGACAACACCGACTACGGCACCGGCCTGGCCGCCAGCGTCACCGCCGCGCTGGGCCCGGTGGCCGATCCGGCCTGTGCGGCCGGCATCAAGGAAGGCGACAAGGACTTCTCCGCCACCGTCACCAAGATCGCGGCCGTGCAGCCGGACGCCATCTTCTACTCCGGCTACTACGCCGAGGCCGCACCGCTGGCCCAGCAGTTGAAGTCCGGCGGGGTGGACGCGACCTTCGTCTCCGCCGATGGCAGCAACGATCCGCAGTTCGTCTCCCAGGCCGGCAGCTCGGCCAAGGGCGCGGTGCTGTCGTGCCCGTGCGGCCCGGCGCCGAAGGAATTCACCACCGAGTACGAGGCACTCAACGGCCAGGCCCCCGGCGTCTACTCGGTGGAGGCCTACGACCTGGCCACCATCCTGGCCAAGGGCATCGACTCCGGCAAGATCACCCGGCCCGACCTGCTGGAATTCGTGCGCACCTATGACGGCGCCGGCCTGGCCCGTCAGTACAAGTGGAACCCCGACGGCGAGCTGTCCAACGCGCTGATCTGGGTGTACGAGGTCAAGTAGCGGGAGCGGCACCGGCGCGTACCCACGACCCTGCCGGAGGGTCGGGGTACGCGCCGATCCATCAGGGGCGACAGCGATGAGGGCTTGGCAGGGATGACTCCTAGCGTGTATGTCGGCGCGTTACCGCTTGCCGACGGTTCGATCGACTTCAACTACGAGGGGGTGATCGATCAATTCTGGCGGCTGACCGTCGACGGGCTGTCCTACGGCGCGATCTACGCCCTGGTGGCGGTGGGCTACACGCTGGTGTACGGCGTGCTGCGGCTGATCAACTTCGCCCATTCGGAAGTGTTCATGCTCGGCATGTTCGGGCAGTACGTCGGATTGATGCTGCTGGGGTTCTCGCCCAGCGGTGATGTGTACTCCCAGGGCGTCATCCTGACCGTCACCTATCTGGGCCTGGCGATGCTGTTCGGTATGGCGGTCTCGGGCGCGGCGGCGGTCGGATTGGAGCGGGTGGCGTATCGGCCGCTGCGCCGCCGCGGCGCCAAACCGCTGATCTTCTTGATCACCGCGATCGGAATGTCGTTCGTACTGCAGGAATTCGTGCACTTCATCCTGCCGAAGCTGTGGCCGGACCTAGGTGGCACCAATGCCCAGCAACCGATCATCCTGGTCGAGCCGACGGTGCAGTTCAGCTTCGGTGGCGCCGACGTCACCAATGTGACCATCGTGATCGTGGTGGCCGCGGTGGTGCTGGCCGCGGCGGCCGAGATGCTGATCAACCGCACCAAGTTCGGCCGCGGTATCCGGGCGGTGGCCCAGGATCCCGACACCGCGACGCTGATGGGCGTCTCGCGGGAACGGGTCATCATGCTGACCTTCCTCATCGGCGGTGTGCTGGCCGGTGCGGCGGCGCTGTTGTACGCGTTGAAAATTCCCAACGGCATCATCTACTCCGGCGGCTTCGTGCTCGGCATCAAGGCGTTCAGCGCGGCGGTGCTCGGCGGTATCGGCAATCTGCGCGGCGCGCTGCTGGGCGGGCTGCTGCTCGGGCTGGCCGAGAACTACGGGCAGATCCTGTTCGGCACCGAATGGCGCGATGTGGTGGCGTTCGTGGTGCTGGTGCTGGTGCTGATGTTCCGGCCGACGGGCATCCTCGGTGAAAGTCTCGGGAGGGCCCGCGCATGAGTGAGAAGACCACGCCGATCGAAGCGCCGAAGCCACCGCCGCGGCCCATGCACGGTGTGGGCGACGCGCTACGCGGCTGGTGGGAAGGGCTGAGCCGGCCGGCGCAGTGGGCGGTCGGGGTTCCGGCGATCATCGCGCTGGCGTTGCTTCCGCTGTTCCCGCCGCCGCTGCTGGACACCCCCGGCACCAGTTTCGGTGGGGTGATGGCGCAGTTCGCGATGTACGCGCTGATCGCCATCGGGCTCAATGTGGTGGTCGGGCAGGCTGGTCTGCTCGACCTCGGCTATGTCGGTTTCTACGCCGTCGGCGCTTACACCGTCGGGCTGCTGACCAGCCCGAACAGTCCGTGGAACCAGACCGACGGCGACTGGCTCGACTCCGACTGGGCCTGGCTGGCGTGTGTGCCGTTGGCCATCGCGGTGACGGCGGTGTCGGGGCTGATCCTCGGCTCGCCCACGCTGCGGCTGCGCGGCGACTACCTGGCCATCGTCACCCTCGGCTTCGGTGAGATCGTGCGACTGCTCGCCGACAACCTCGGTGATCTGACCAACGGCAGCCTCGGTCTGTCCGGTATCGCCTACCCGCGCGTCGGCGAATCCGAGGAGCGCCCGACCGGGGTGTTCTCGGCGGGCAACGTCGGCGACGGCGACAGCGCGAACCTGCTCGACCGCGCCAACTCCGGCACCTGGTGGTACTGGCTCGGCATGATCTTCGTGATCGTGGTGTTGCTCATCGTCGGCAATCTGGAACGCAGCCGGGTGGGCCGGGCGTGGGTCGCGATCCGCGAGGACGAGGACGCGGCCGAGATCATGGGCGTGCCCGCGTTCAAATTCAAGCTGTGGGCGTTCATGATCGGCGCCGCCGTCGGCGGGCTGTCCGGGGCGCTGTACGCGGGCCAGGTGCAGTTCATCAATCCGACCGGGTTCAACATCATCAACTCGATGCTGTTCCTGTGCGCGGTGGTGATCGGCGGCCAGGGCAACAAACTGGGCGTCATCGTCGGGGCCTTCCTGATCGTGTACCTGCCCAACCGGTTGATGTCGGTGCAGTTGGTCACCGATGAAACCGCGGGCTACATCCAGCTCGGCGTACTGGCGGTGGTGTTCGCCGGATCGGCATGGGCGTGGAAGCGGTGGATGCGCGAACGCGGCGTGTGGGTGCGCAGGCTGTTCGTCACCGTCATGGTGGTGCTCGGGGTGTACTGGCTGGTCCTGCTCGGCAGCGTGCTGCTGTTCCGGCCGCAGGGCGCGCAGACCCTCGGCGACCTGAAGTATCTGTATTTCGGCATCGCGCTGGTGGTGATGATGATCCTGCGGCCACAGGGCCTGTTCCCGGTGCGGCAGAAACTGCTGGCCTACGGCAGGCAGATCTATCTCGCCGTGCGCAGACCGATGCCGGGCGAACCGGGGGGAGCGCAGCGATGACCGGACCGGGCGCGGGGGACGCACTGTTCGACAACGACGACATGGCCGCCGGATATGTCGCGGAACCAGAGGTGGAGTCGGCGGGCACCGTCGACGTCGAGGCCGTCGATCCGGCCCTGGCCGACGCGGCCGCGGTCGCCGAGGCGGTCGCACCACGCCGCGAGATCGAGACCGAGGTCGGCGCCCCGCTGCTGCGCACCGAGGGATTGACGGTGAAGTTCGGCGGCCTGACCGCGCTCGATGCCGTCAGCTTCGAGATCCGCCGGGGTGAGATCCTCGGCCTGATCGGGCCCAACGGCGCAGGCAAGACCACCTGCTTCAACGCCATCACCGGCGTGTACCGGCCGTCGGCGGGCACGGTGTATTTCGACGGCAAACCGCTCACCAAGACCAAACGCAACGCCATCACCCGCCTCGGCATCGCCCGCACCTTCCAGAACGTGCGGCTGTTCGGGGAGATGACGGCGCTGGAGAATGTGGTGGTCGGCACCGATGCCAGGCACAAGACCTCGGTGCCCGGCGCGATCTTCCGCACGACCAGGCATCGGCGTGAGGAACGCGACGCCATCGAACGCGGCATGGCGTTGCTGGAGTTCGTCGGTATCGCCCCGCGCGCGGTGGAGAAGGCACGCAACCTGTCCTACGGCGATCAGCGTCGCCTCGAGATCGCCCGCGCGCTGGCCACCGAACCGAAACTGCTGTGCCTGGACGAACCCGCCGCCGGGTTCAACCCGAGCGAGAAATCGGCGTTGATGGATCTGATCCGCAAGATCCGCGACGACGGGTTCACCGTACTGCTGATCGAGCACGATATGCGGCTGGTGATGGGCGTGACCGACCGGATCGTGGTGCTCGAATTCGGCCGCAAGATCGCCGACGGGCTGCCCGCCGACATCCGGGCCGATCCGGCGGTGATCGCCGCCTACCTCGGGGTGCCCGACGACGAGGACGGACAGGACGCATGAGCACAGCCGAACCGATGCTCGAAGTCGACGAGATCTCCGTCAACTACGGCAGAATCCAAGCGCTGCACGGTATCTCGCTACGGGTGGCCGAAGGGGAGTTGGTCACCCTGCTCGGCGCCAACGGTGCGGGCAAGACCACCACCATGCGGGCGCTGTCGGGGCTGCTGCCGCTGACCAAGGGCCGCATCGTGTTCGAAGGCCGCGACATCAGCCGGATGAAAGCCCATGAACGCGTCGTCGCCGGATTGATCCAGGCACCGGAAGGCCGCGGCATCTTCCCCGGCATGTCGGTGCAGGAAAACCTCGACATGGGTTGCTATGCACGGCCTTTCAAACAGAAGACCGAGTACGCCGCCACCTTGGACCGAGTGTTCGACCTGTTCCCGCGGTTGCAAGAACGGCGCAAGCAAGTCGGCGGCACCCTGTCCGGTGGTGAACAGCAGATGCTGGCCATCGGCCGATCACTGATGGCGCGCCCGCGGCTGCTGCTGCTCGACGAACCGTCGATGGGGTTGGCGCCCATGGTGATCCAGCAGATCTTCCGCATCATCAGCGAGATCAACCAGCAGGGCACCACGGTCCTGCTGGTCGAGCAGAACGCCAGGCAGGCACTCAAACGCAGCGACCGCGGCTACATCCTGGAGACCGGTGCGGTGACCAAAACCGGCACCGGGGCCGACCTGCTCGTCGACCCCGCGGTGAAGTCGGCGTACCTGGGTGTGGGGTGAGCGCTCGCGCCCGGGTGTCGGCCGTTCGACTTGTCGGTGGCTGTCCCTAGACTCTGGGGGGTGAGTTCACCGACGACAGCCCCGCGTTCTGCCTCTTCCGGATCCGGCACGGCACCGAGCACCGCGTCGAGTGCCGCCGCGACGGCCACGGGGGAGCGGCCGACGCTATTGCTGATCGACGGCCACTCGGTGGCCTACCGCGCGTTCTACGCGCTACCGGCGGAGAACTTCAAGACCGTCACCGGGCAGACCACCAACGCGGTGTACGGCTTCACCGCCATGCTGATCAACCTGCTGCGCGATGAGAAGCCCACCCATATCGCGGCGGCCTTCGACGTCTCCCGGCAGACCTTCCGCACCGAGGCCTACCCCGAATACAAGGCCAACCGCACCAGCACGCCCGACGAGTTCCGCGGGCAGGTCGAACTCACCAAGGAAGTGCTGGGCGCGCTCGGCATTCCGGTGATGGCGATCGACGGCTACGAGGCCGACGACGTCATCGCCACGCTCACCACGCAGGCGGTGCCGCAGGGCTACCGGGTGCTCATCGTCACCGGCGACCGCGATTCGATCCAGCTGGTCAACGACGACGTCACTGTGCTGTACCCGCGTAAGGGCGTCTCCGACCTCACCCGGTTCACGCCGGAGGAAGTACAGGCCAAATACGGCCTCAGCCCGGCGCAGTACCCCGATTACGCGGCGCTGCGCGGTGACCCGAGTGACAACCTGCCCGGCATTCCGGGCGTGGGGGAGAAGACCGCCGCCAAGTGGATCCGCGAGTACGGTGATCTGGCCACGCTGGTCGACAAGGTCGACGAGGTGCGCGGCAAGGTCGGCGACGCGCTGCGCGCGCATCTGAGCAGCGTGGTGCTCAACCGTCAGCTCACCGAAATGGTGCGCGATGTGCCGCTGCCCTACACCCCCGACCAGCTCGCCCAGGGGCCGTGGGACCGCGAACGCATCCACCGGCTCTTCGACGATCTGGAATTCCGGGTGCTGCGCGACCGGCTGTTCGAGACGCTGGCCCCGCCGAGCCCGGAAGCCGAGTCCGGTTTCGAGATCAGCGGTTCCTCGCTGGCGCCGGGCAGCGTCGGCGACTGGCTCACCGATCACGCGCCTGCCGGGGTGCGCCACGGTGTGGCAGTGGTCGGTTCCGGTGCGCCCGGGCGCGGCGACGTCAAGGCGATCGCCATCGCCGCGGCCGACGGTGAGGGTGCCTATATCGACGTCACCGGGATGACGCCCGAGGACGAGGCCCGCCTCGGTGCCTGGCTGGCCGACCCGGCGCGTCCCAAGGCGCTGCACGAGGCGAAGTCCGCGATCCACGCCCTGCGCGGGCGCGGATGGACGCTGGCCGGGCTCACCAGCGACACCGCGCTGGCCGCCTATCTGGTGCGGCCCGGGCAGCGCAGCTTCAACCTCGACGATCTGTCGCTGCGCTACCTGCACCGGGAGCTGCGCGCCGAAACCGACGAGACCCCGCAGTTGTCGCTGCTCGACGACGAAGACGCCGTCGACACCGAACTCGCGCAGGCCGAGATGCTGCGCGCCCGCGCCGTCGCCGATCTCGCCGAAGCCCTCGACGGCGAGCTGGCCGGCATCGAATCCACCGCGCTGCTCGATGAGATGGAGTTGCCGCTGCTCGAGGTGCTGGCCACCCTCGAAGACGCGGGCATCGCCGTCGACGTCGACCAGCTGGAAACGCTGCAACGCCAGTTCGCCGACAAGGTGAACGAGGCGGCGGAGGCGGCCTACGGCGTGATCGGCAAGCAGATCAACCTCGGCTCGCCCAAACAGTTGCAGGTGGTGCTGTTCGACGAGCTCGACATGCCCAAGACCAAGCGCACCAAGACCGGCTACACCACCGACGCCGACGCGCTCGAATCGCTCTACGAGAAGACCGAGCACCCGTTCCTGGCGCATCTGCTCGCCCACCGCGACGCCACCCGGCTCAAGGTCACCGTCGACGGACTGCTCAAATCCGTCGGCGACGACGGCCGCATCCACACCACCTTCAACCAGACCATCGCCGCCACCGGCCGGTTGTCCTCCACCGAACCGAACCTGCAGAACATCCCGATCCGCACCGACACCGGCCGCCAGATCCGCGACACCTTCGTCGTCGGCCCCGGCTACGAATCGCTGATGACGGCCGACTACAGCCAGATCGAGATGCGGATCATGGCGCATCTGTCCGGCGACGCCGGCCTGATCGAAGCCTTCAACTCCGGCGAGGATCTGCACACCTTCGTCGCGTCCAAGGCCTTCGACATCCCGATCTCCGAGGTGAATCCGGAGATGCGGCGCCGGATCAAGGCCATGTCCTACGGCCTGGCCTACGGTCTGAGCTCCTACGGTCTGTCCGCGCAGCTGAAGATCAGCACGCAGGAGGCCAAGGACCAGATGGAGGTCTACTTCGCCCGGTTCGGCGGCATCCGCGATTATCTGCACGAGGTGGTGGAGCAGGCCCGCAAGGTCGGCTACACGCAGACCCTGTTCGGCCGGCGCCGCTATCTGCCGGACCTCGATTCCAGTAACCGTCAGCGTCGTGAGGCCGCCGAGCGGATGGCATTGAACGCACCCATCCAGGGCACCGCCGCCGACATCATCAAGGTCGCGATGATCAACGTGCACAAGGCGATTCAGGAGGCGGGCCTGATGTCGCGGATGCTGCTGCAGATCCACGACGAACTGCTCTTCGAGGTCGCGCCGGGCGAACGGGAAGCCCTCGAAGAGCTGGCCCGGCGGGAGATGGCGGCCGCGATCGAGCTGTCGGTGCCGCTGGACGTGTCGGTCGGCACCGGCCGCAGCTGGGACGCCGCCGCGCACTGATTTCCGGCCCCGAGCTGTGCCGGGCTCGGGGAAAGCGCGGAGTCAGCGTTCGGTCGTGTTCGACATCACCCGTCCGGAGACGGCGTCGACGGTCACTTCGTGCTTGGTGCCGGAGGGGTCGATCACGTCCGACTCCCACACGGTGGTGCCGTTGTCGCTGTCGAGGTTGAGTTCGGTGATGGTGCCGCCGGGGACTTCCCGCAACACGCTGTCGGCCGCCGCCCGGTAATCCACGCGTGCGGCTCGGATCCGGTCGCGATGTTTGGCTTTGTCGGCGTCGTCCTCGTTCTTCGCGACCGGGCCCATGGTCACGGTGGCCCCGTCGCCGGACACCTCCATCTCGTGCTCGACGCCGTCGGCGGTGACGACCTGGACCTCCCAGCCATGGTCGCGCTCGGTCTCGATCGAGACGAGGGTACTGCCGGCGACGGCGGCCGTCGCGGTGCCGCCTGCCTTGCGCAATGCCTCGACGTCGAGTGCGGCCACCGCCGAGGTCGTCACGGGGGCGGACACCGTCGTCGACGGCGGCGCCGTGGTCGCCACCGCATCGTTGTCGCCGCCGTCGGCGCACCCACTCACCGCGAGGAGCGCGGCGCCGGCCAGCACCACCGGCGCGCCGTACCTGCCCTTCGCGGCCGAACCACCCGGGACTCGCATCTGTTCCTCCGTTCGCCGCTGTTTGCACGGGCGTGCCCCGCCGCGGCGCGCCGAAACCTGCCCCGCGCGCGCCGCGACCGAGCGAAACGATCCGGCCCGCGAACACGATGTGCCAGATGACCGGGGCAGGTGATTCCGGCTACCCGCCTCCTACTCGCGCGTAACCCGGTCGCGCCCGATGACCTGGGCGAACAGCGTCCGGCAGGAAAGGAAACGGCACGCGAATGTGGTTGCCTTCGCCGCATCGACTCTCTAT
>NZ_BAFY01000099.1 GCF_000308555.1 Nocardia cyriacigeorgica NBRC 100375
TGCGCGCGCTGTCCGAGCCGGCCGACGGCAAACCGCGTCCGGCGATCGTGTTCATCCGCCCGCACGACGCCCACCGTGACGACGTGGTCGACGTCGAACGCACCCACCAGGTGCTCATCGACGAGGTCGGCGGTGTGGACGGCGCGCTGCTGGTGGTGCTGCCGCACGGCACCGGCCACGCCAACCCACGACAGCGCCCGCACGAATACAACACTGTGCTCGCCCAGCAGGTGCGGCCGTTCGTGGAACGATTCGAACAGCAGATCGCCGGCCGTATCGACGCCGGCCGGTGAGGTGGCCGAGTTCGGATCACGGTGCCGTTAACGGTGTTCGGCGCCGCGCCCGGACTGTTGAATTCCCGCATGGCTCGACCTCGTTTCTCCCGCACCGGTCCGCGCGGCCGCACCGCCGCTCTCCTGCTCGCCGCAGTGTCGTTCGCGACGTTCGCGCTGACCGGATGTGCCGCCGACACGACGGAGGCGGGGTCGGTCGTCGACGGTCCGCTGCCCACCGAGGTGCCGCCGGGCACCAAGCTCGTGCTCGCCGACCAATCCGAACTACTGCGTCATCAACTGCTGCTCTCGGGCGAGCTGGACAAGCTGCCGTTCGAGGTGGAGTTCGCCAACTTCGTGGGCGGACCGGCGATCCTGGAATCGTTCCGGGCCGGGGCCGCCGATGCCGCCTGGGTGGGCGATGTGCCGCCCATCCACGCGCTGGCCGCCAAGCAGGACGTGCCGATCGTCGCGGCGGCCCAGATCGATCCGGGCGCGCTGCGATTCGGTGTGGCGCCGGGTGTTTCGGTGACGACCGCCGCGCAGATCAAGGGCAAGAAGATCGCCTACGCCGAGGGCACCGCACAGCAGGCGGCGGTCCTGCGTTTGCTGGACAAGGCCGGGCTGCAGACCTCCGATGTGGAGTTGGTGCGCATCCAGCTGGCCGAGTTCCTGGACGCGGTGCGCACCGGGCAGGTCGATCTCGCTCCGCTCAACGAACCCAACACCACCCGATTCCTGCGCACCCCTGGCACCTCGCTGATCCCGGCCGAGGAAACCGACGGCACCTACCCGGGGCTGACCTACCTGTATGCGCGCCGCGAGGTGGTGCGTGATCCGGCGAAGGCCGCCGCGGCGCGGGCGCTGGTGGCCGCGTATGTGCGGTCCTGGCAGTGGGTGAACGAGCACCGCGCCGAATGGGCACAGAAGTACTACGTGGACAACCAGAAGGTGAGCCTCGACGACGCCACCCGCATCGTGGAATCGCGGGGCACCATCACCTTCCCGCATCTGGACCAGCAGCTGATCGACCGCCAGCAGGCCACCATCGACCTCATCGACGCCGCCGGTGAACTGCCACGCAAGGTCAGCGCCGCCGACGGCATCGACCTGCGATTCGACGCCGTCATCACCGAAACCGTCGGCCAGGTCGGCGCCAGTTTCGTCCGGGGGAGCAACTGATGGCTGTGCACACCGCGGGCGCGCGGACCTTCGGACGGGTCTCGCCTACCGCTTCCACTCCCGCGCTCGCCGCGCGACAGCGCTCCCGTCGCACACTGGGCCCCGGCCGGGCGATCCCGTTCGGCGCGGCACTCGGGCCCGCTCTGCTGATCGGCGCGTGGATCATCGGATCGGCCTCCGGCACGCTCGACCCGGAGACGTTGCCCGCACCCTGGACGGTCCTGCGGACCGCCGGTGAGCTCATCGCCGACGGCCGCCTGCAATCCAACCTGCTCACCTCGCTGCAACGCGCCGGAATCAGCCTGGTGCTCGGCGTCGTCATCGGTGTGGTGCTCGCCTTGATCGCCGGGCTGAGCCGGCTCGGTGAGGCGCTGGTGGACGGGCCGATCCAGATCAAACGCTCCATCCCGACGCTGGCGTTGATCCCGCTGTTCATCGTGTGGTTCGGCATCGGCGAGGAAATGAAGCTCATCGTCATCACCACCAGCGTGCTCATCCCGGTCTACATCAACACCCACGCGCACCTGCGCAGCGTCGACGCACGCTATGTCGAACTCGCCGAGACCGTCGGCCTGTCGCGGACGGCGTTCATCCGCAAGATCGCGCTGCCCGGTTCGCTGCCCGGCTTCTTCACCGGACTGCGGCTGGCGGTCACCATTTCCTGGCTGGCGCTGGTGGTGGTCGAACAGGTCAACGCCACCAGCGGGATCGGCTATCTGATGACCCAGGCCCGCACTTACGGCCAGATCGACGTCATCGTGGTCGGTTTGGTCATCTACGGCGTGCTCGGGCTGCTCGGTGATCTCGCCGTGCGCACAGTGGAAAGGAAGGCCCTGTCATGGCGGCAGACTCTCGGCGACTGAACCTCGTCCGGGCCCGCGGTCTCACCCGCGGTTTCGGTGACCGGGTGGTCCTCGACGGCCTGGATCTCGATATCGCGCGCGGCGAATTCGTCGCCCTGCTCGGGCGCAGCGGCTCCGGTAAGAGCACCTTGCTGCGGGCGCTGGCCGAACTCGACGACGGCGTGCCCGGCTCCGGCGAGCTGTCGGTGCCCGCGGAAAAGGCGGTGGTGTTCCAGGATTCGCGGCTGCTGCCGTGGACCCGGGTGCTCGACAACGTCACCCTCGGGCTGACCGGTCCCGGTGCCGCCGACCGCGGCCGCGACGCCCTCGCCGAGGTCGGCCTGGCGGGCCGGGAGAAGGCATGGCCGCGCGAGCTGTCCGGTGGCGAGCAGCAGCGGGTGGCGCTGGCCCGTTCGCTGGTGCGCGCGCCCGCGCTGCTGCTGGCCGATGAACCCTTCGGCGCGCTCGACGCGCTCACCCGGATCCGGATGCATGTGCTGTTGCGTGAGCTGTGCGCCAAACACACGCCGGCCGTACTGCTGGTCACCCACGACGTGGACGAGGCGGTATCGCTGGCCGATCGCGTGCTCGTGCTCGAGGCGGGCCGTATCGTGCTCGACCGCCGGATCGACCTGGACCATCCACGCAGGCACAGCGATCCGGCGTTCGCGCGGCATCGCGAGGACCTGCTGGGCGGGCTCGGTGTCGAGCCGCAGGCAGCACCGGTGAAGCAGGCGTCATGACCGAACAGCGACAGTTGAGTCTCAACGCGTTCATCTATCCGGCCGGCCATCACGAGGCGGCCTGGCGCCACCCCGACAGCGGCGCCGACCGGATCTACGACGTGTCCTACTACCAGCAGATCGGCCGCACCGCGGAGGCCGCGACCTTCGACGCGGTGTTCTTCGCCGATGGCCCCGCGTTGCGCACCAACGTGGAATTCAACGCCGCGCCAGGGCTGGAACCGATCACCCTGCTCACGGCGATCGCCTCGGCGACAACCCATCTCGGCCTGATCGCGACGGCATCGACCACCTACTACGAGCCCTACAACCTGGCACGGCTGTTCTCCTCGCTCGACCATATCTCCGGTGGCCGCGCGGGCTGGAACATCGTCACCACCGGAACCGAGGCGGCGGCCGCCAATTTCGGACTCGACCGGCACCCGGATCATCGCGAACGCTATGCCAGGGCGCGGGAATTCGTGGACGCGGTGGTCGCGCTGTGGGACAGCTGGGAAGACGACGCCATCGTGTTCGACCGCGCCGCCGGACGCTACGCCGACCCGGACAAGATCCACCGGATCGACTTCGCCGGCGAATACCTGCGGGTGCGCGGCCCGTTCAGTGCCGCGCGCACGCCGCAGGGCTATCCGGTGCTGGTGCAGGCCGGCGCCTCCAACGACGGCCGCGCCTTCGCCGGCCGCTACGCCGAAGCCATCTTCACCGCGCATCAGCGGCTGGAGGACGCGCAGCGGTTCTACCGCGACATCAAGGAGCGGGCGCGCGGCTTCGGCCGCAATCCCGATCACGTCAAGATCCTGCCCGGGATCAGCCCGTTCATCGCCGGCACCGAAGCAGCGGCCAGGCGGCTGGAACGGGAGTTCAACGAACTCACCGTGCCGGAATACGGTGTGACGCAGCTGGAGAGCATCGCGGGCAAGCGCCTGCGGCATCTGAAGCTGGACGAACCGGTGCCGTACGAGTTGTTCGCCGACGCCGGGGATGTCACCGACAACACCCAGAGCCGACTGCAGGTGGTGGCGGGGATCGTCGAGCGCGAGCGACCCACGCTGCGCGGACTGCTGCATCGGCTGGCCGGCGCGCGCGGGCATCGGGTGTTCGCCGGAACACCGGAGCAGGTCGCCGACACCATCGAGGAATGGTTCCGCCACGGCGCGGCCGATGGGTTCAACGTGATGCCGCCGTATTACCCGGGCGGGCTCGAGGTGTTCACCGAGACCGTGGTGCCGATTCTGCGTGAGCGCGGGCTGTTCCGCACCGAATACAGCGGGACCACCTTGCGGGATCACTTCGGGCTGCCGCGTCCGGAGAGCCGGTTCGCGCGGCGGCCCGCACTCGTCCGGTGAGGGCCGGATAGCGCGATGAGAAAGGCCGTCGCGGATGTGATCGCGCCGGCCTCACGCGGTTCTCAGCGCATGCGGAGCCGGGTTTCAGCGCACGCGGGAGCCGAGCAGATGCCGGATACCGCCGACGAACAATTGCAGGCCGAAATCGAAACGGGCTGTGGGGTCGCTGGATTCGGTCTGCTCCAGCGGCGACGCCGTGTCGGCGAGCGCACCCGCCGAGTCCATCTGCATCCGCGACTGTTCGTCGACAGTGTGCCCGAGCACGTAATACAGCAACGTGAACGCGGCGAGTTCGGCCTCGGCGCGCGGCATACCGGCGCGGATGGCAGCGCCGGCGAACCGCTCGCGGCCCTTGCTCGTGGTCAGCCGCGAGGCGTAGGTGGCCGAGACGAGTTCGGCGCCGTCGCGGTAGGCCAGCAGGCAGTTGCGCAACCGGTGTGCGAGTTCGGTGAGCTGGCCCGGCCAGTCGGTGGCCTCCAGCGGGTCTTCCATGGGCGCGAGGATGCGGTCGGCCACCGCGCCGAGCAAGGCCTGCTTGTTCGGGAAATGCCAGTACAGGGCGCCGGGCTGCACGCGCAACGATCCGGCCAGCCGACGCATCGTCAGGTCGGCGAGACCGTATTGGTCGAGGATGGCGATGGCGCCGTCGACCACATCGGACCGGTGCAGTTGCACGCTGAACCCTCCCGTCGTGTTGTGTCTCACTCTCGAGCTACCCTATCCTGAACACCGTTCAAGTTGCATGGTCGTTCCAGTGTGAATGCCATCTCGATCGGCCACCACCGACGGCCGCACCCGGCCGGATGAAAGGGATTCGTGCAGTGACCCAGGCACCCGTGACCACCGACATTCTGGCCATCGCCCGCGAGCAGGTGCTCGAACGCGGCGTCGGACTCACCCAGGAACAGACCCTGGAGGTACTGAAGCTCGGTGACGACCAGCTCGAGGATCTGCTGGCGCTGGCCCACGACGTGCGGATGAAGTGGTGTGGTCCGGAGGTCGAGGTCGAGGGCATCATCAGCCTCAAGACCGGCGGCTGCCCGGAGGACTGCCACTTCTGCTCGCAGTCGGGCCTGTTCCAGTCGCCGGTGCGCGCCGCCTGGCTCGACATCCCGAGCCTGGTGGAGGCCGCCAAGCAGACCGCCAAGACCGGCGCCACCGAGTTCTGCATCGTCGCGGCCGTGCGTGGTCCGGACGAGCGGCTGATGGCGCAGGTCGCCGCCGGTGTCGAAGCCATCCGCAACGAGGTCGACATCCAGGTCGCCTGCTCGCTCGGCATGCTCACCCAGGAACAGGTCGACCAGCTCGCCGCCATGGGTGTGCACCGCTACAACCACAACCTGGAGACCGCGCGCTCGCACTTCCCGAACGTCGTCACCACCCACACCTGGGAGGAGCGCTGGGACACCCTGCGCATGGTCCGCGAAGCCGGCATGGAGGTCTGCTGCGGCGGCATCCTCGGCATGGGCGAAAGCCTCGAACAGCGCGCCGAATTCGCCGCCAACCTGGCCGAACTCGAGCCCGACGAGGTGCCGCTGAACTTCCTCAACCCGCGCCCGGGCACCCCCTTCGGTGATCTCGAGGTGCTCCCCGCCGCCGACGCGCTGCGCGCTGTGGCCGCGTTCCGGCTGGCGCTGCCGCGCACCATCCTGCGCTTCGCCGGCGGCCGCGAGATCACCCTCGGCGATCTCGGCGCCAAGCAGGGCATCCTCGGCGGCATCAACGCCGTCATCGTCGGCAACTACCTGACCACCCTCGGCCGGCCCGCGGAGAGCGACATCGACCTGCTCGGCGAGCTGAAGATGCCGATCAAGGCGCTCAACGAGACCCTGTGAGCCGCGCGGTTACTGTGATGGACATGGCCGAGCGCTACAACCCGTTCACCGGAAAACGGATCGTGCCCGGGCTCGACGATCCGATGCCGAAGGCCGCCGAACTGGGCCTGGAGCCGCCGCGATTCTGCGAGCACTGCGGGCGCAGGATGATCGTGCAGGTCAACCCCGACGGCTGGTGGGCCAAATGCTCCCGGCACGGGGTTACCGATTCGAGCAGCCTGGAGCGCCGCTAAGGCCGCGGGCACGGCGGTCGGTCATAATCCAGCACATGGTCGGAGCGAATACGCAAGCGCACCCGGTGACCGCGGATCCCGGTGCTGCCGTGCGCCGCGAGGTGGGCGCGGCGGGCGTCATCGCGGCCGCGGTCATCGTCGCCAACCTCATCGGGGCGGTGGTATGGGCGCTGCTCGCGCCGGCCGAACAGCTGCTCGTGGTGCAGCCCGGGCGCGGGGCGGCGCTCACCGGGGGAGAGCGCGCACCAGTTCGACGCGGTGGCGATCTTCGTCTGCGTGGGCGCGGTGATCGGGTTGCTGTCGGCGGTGGGCGCATGGCGGTGGCGGCGGATGCGCGGCCCCATCGCGTTCGCGGGCCTGCTGTTCGGCGCGCTGGCGGGCGGCTGGCTGATGGCGTTGCTCGGCCAGTACATCGCCGATGCGAACCATCCGCGTCCCACCGATCCGCCGGTGGGCACGATCGTGACGCTGCCGCCAGAGGTCGGCACGTGGCTCGCCTTGGTGCCGCAGCCGCTGATCGCCTCGCTGGTGGTGTTGTTTCTCGCCGCGTTGAGTTCGTCGGAGGATCTGGGGACCGGGTATGCGGGGCCGGTCGGGGCGTCGCGGCCGATGCCGGAATACGACGACGATCCCGCGTCGGTGTACGACCCGTACCGGGTGCCCGCGAACCCGGGGGTCTACGGTGCGCCGCCGCAGGGTGGTGTTGCGCAGCCGGACGCAGTGCCGGAACGGGATTCATCGAACTGACTCCTGCCGTGCTCGGTCGCTGTTGTTGGCCCAACCGTTGCCGCGTGTTCGGTCCAGTCGCTACCCGCTGACCCTAGAATTGGTGCATACGCTGGATTTTCAGGGGAGGCGAGCCATGCCGTTCTCCGATGGCGGGATCGTCGTCGAGGAGCTCGACGAACGGTTCTGGCAGGTGGCCGAACCGCTGGAGTATCACGGCGCCACCGAGCGATTCGTGGTGCCCGCGGGGTTCCGCACCGATTTCGCCTCGGTGCCACGGCCGGTGGTGTGGCTGATCCCGCGCTACGGCGTGTACACGAAAGCCGCCATCCTGCACGACTATCTGCTGAGCTCCGGCGTGGTGAGCGCCGCCGACGCCGACGGGATCTTCCGCCGCACCCTCGGCGAACTCGGTGTGTCGGTACCGCGGCGCTGGATGATGTGGGCCGCCGTGCGCTTCGCCAGCAGGCTGCGCGGCGCCACCGCGGGCGATATCGCGCTGTTCCTGCTCGTCGCCGTGCTGTCGGTGCTGTTCCTGGCCGTCCCGGTGACGGTGGTGACGGTGTATCTGATCCTGTTCTGGTTCATCGAACTACTCGCGTGGTCGGTCTACCGATTGACGCGCCGTCCGCCCGAACCGGCGCCGACGCCGGATATGAAATCGGCCTGAACCCGCACTCGACCGGCGTCGTCGACGGCAGCGTCGCAGCAGTGCTCCTAGCCTTCGGGATAGAAGACGAACAGCGTGCAGCCGGTCGTTGTCGCGGGCACATGCCAGGAGCCCGCCGGTGCGTGCAGGAAGGTGCCTGCCGGGTAGTCGCGGGCGCCGTCGTTGAACGTGCCCGCCACGACGAACACTTCCTCCGGTCCGGGTTCGTGGACATCGCGATGCGGCCAGCAGGCACCCGGGTCCATCTCCAGCACATTGGCGTGTGCCCCAACCGGCCCGCGCCACAGCGGCCGTACCCGGATGCCGGGAAAGAGTTCACGCACAGGTGCGTCGTCGACGGATGCGGACGTGTAGCCCTGCTGGGCCAGGATCTCCGGATGCATGCCACCCACCTTGCCGAGCCGCCGACCGGCGCAACAGTGGCGGTAAAGACACTATGGGGTATTTTCTTGCCATGCATCGTGTCGTCGCTCTGGTGCGGCCGGTGCAGTCGACTTTCGAGCTCGGCTGCGCCGCCGAGGTCTTCGGCACGCCGCGGGCGGGGATACCGCAGCGCTACGAATTCTCGGTCTGTGCGGAGAAACCCGGGCCCGTGCCCACCTCGGCCGGATACTCGATGTCGGTCGAGCACGGACTGTCGGCGCTGCGGTCGGCGGATACGGTCATCATCCCGGGATGGGCGCCCGTCGAAGCCCCGTTACCGGCCCGCGTGCGCCGGGAATTGCTGGCCGCGCACCGCAGGGGCGCACGGCTGGTGACGATCTGCTCGGGGGTGTTCGCTGTGGCCCGCACCGGCCTGCTCGACGGACGCGAGGCCACCACGCACTGGGCTCGGGCCGCACAACTACAGCGGGAGTTCCCGGCCGTGCGGGTGCAGCCCGATGTGCTCTACGTCGACCACGGCGACGTCGCCACCAGCGCGGGCGCGGGCGCGGGCATCGACCTGTGCCTGCACCTGGTCCGCAAGGATCACGGCGCCGCCCATGCGGCCCTGGTGGCCCGTCATATGGTGATGCCGCCGCATCGCGACGGCGGCCAACTCCAGTACGCCCCCGCGCCGCCGCCGGAGGACGCACTCGATGGGCTGCTCGACTGGGCGGCCGCGCGCTTGGACACCCCGCTCTCGGTCGCGGATCTGGCTGCGCACCTGAATGTTTCGCCGCGCACCCTGTCCCGGCGTTTCACCGAGCAACTCGGCACCGGCCCGGGTGCCTGGTTGCTGGCGCGGCGGGTGGCCGAAGCTCGTACCCTGCTCGAACAGACCGATCTGCCGGTGGAGTCGATCGCGGCCCGCGTCGGCCTGTCCTCAGCGGTGAACCTGCGCCGCCATTTCCGCACCCACGTCGGCACGACGCCTGGCGCCTATCGCCGGGCCTTCCGCACTCCGTGAACCGGGACCGCTGCTTTGTGGATTCCCCGTCCTGCCGGCTGCCGGTCCACGCCGATCCGCGGCCGCGTGGCGCTCAGGTCGGCGGGCGCAGGGCGGCGAATTCGTCGGTGACCCGGAGTTCGGAGTCGGTGAAGCGGTAGACGGCGGCCGGGCGTCCGCCGGCCCGGCCGGGGGCGGCGGTCTCGCCGGTGGGGGTGATCACCTTGCGGCGGCTCAGGACTCGTTGCAGGTTCGTCGTGTCGACGTCGTAACCGAGTGCCACGCAATAGATTTCACGCAGTGTCGACATGGTGAAGGTGTCGGGGGCGAGCGCGAAGGCGATATTGGTGTAGGACAGCTTGGCGGCCAACCGGGTTCGGGCGTGGTCGACGACGATGCCGTGGTCGAAGGACATGTTCGGCAGTGCCGACACCGGATGCCAGGCGGTGTCCGAGGGCAGCTGCGGGTCGGCGGTCAACGGCACCAGGCCGAGGTAGGCCGAGGCGATCCGGCGCGGCGGCGGCACCCGATCGGGGGCGCTGAACACCGACAGCTGCTCGAGGTGGGTCAGCTCGCGCACATCGACCTTCTCCGCGAGCTGTCTGCGCGCCGAGAAATCCAGGTCCTCGTCGTCGCGCAGGCGGCCACCGGGGAGCGACCAGGTGCCCGCCTGCGGGTCGAGCGCCCGCTGCCACAGCAGCACCGCCAATTCGGTCCGTTGACCAGGACGGCGGCGCCCGCTCCGCTCGCTCGCGCCCTCGTCGCGGCTCTGACCTGCGGTGATGACGGCAGGGAAGCGGCGAACCTGGAACACCGCGGTGAGCGATTCGTGGATGGTGCTACTATGGGCCATGTTTTCGATCATAAGTCGAAAACCTGGTGTGGTGCGAATCGGCGGCGATGCCGGCGCGCACGAAGGAAGGAGCCGTCATGGCGACGATGGGAGCTGAACTCGCCCCCGCACTGTTGGAGCGGGTCACCGACACCCCGTCGGGGTTCGCCGGGGTCGACGCGACACCCGAGTGGGCGAGCGAGGTCAAACGCCTCGCCAGGATGCGCAACGCGACCATCCTCGCGCACAACTACCAGCTGCCCGAGATCCAGGACGTGGCCGACCACGTCGGTGACTCGCTGGCGCTGTCGAGGATCGCGGCCGAGGCGCCCGAGGACACCATCGTGTTCTGCGGCGTGCACTTCATGGCCGAGACCGCCAAGATCCTCAGCCCGGACAAGACCGTCCTGATCCCGGATCAGCGCGCGGGCTGCTCGCTGGCCGATTCGATCACCGCCGACGAACTGCGCGAGTGGAAGGCCGAGCACCCGGACGCGGTCGTGGTCTCGTATGTGAACACCACCGCGGCGGTGAAGGCGCTCACCGACATCTGCTGCACCTCCTCCAACGCCGTCGACGTGGTCGCTTCCATCGACCCCGCCCGCGAGGTGCTGTTCCTGCCCGACCAGTTCCTCGGCGCGCACGTCAAGCGCGTCACCGGCCGGGAGAACATGCACATCTGGGCCGGCGAATGCCATGTGCACGCCGGCATCAACGGCGACGAGCTCCAGGAGCAGGCGCGCACCCACCCGGACGCCGAGCTGTTCGTGCACCCCGAATGTGGTTGCGCCACGTCGGCGCTGTACCTGGCGGGCGAGGGTTCGTTCCCGGCCGACCGGGTGCACATCCTGTCCACCGGCGGCATGATCGACGCGGCCAAGGCGGCCAAGTCCACCCAGGTGCTGGTGGCCACCGAGGTCGGCATGCTGCACCAGCTGCGCAAGGCCGCGCCCGGCATCGACTTCCAGGCCGTCAACGACCGCGCGTCCTGCAAGTACATGAAGATGATCACCCCGGCCGCCCTGCTGCGCAGCCTCGCCGAGAACACCGACGAGGTGCACGTGGACCCGGAAACCGCCGCCCTGGCCCGCAATTCGGTCCAGCGCATGATCGAGATCGGCAACCCCGGCGGCGGTGAGTGAACCGTTCCCGGCCCGGTGCCGGGAGTGCCCGGCCGTCGGCCGTCGCGTCGGTTGTCCGAGCGCCGACCTCGCCGACGGCCCCCGGCGTGCCCCGCTGACATGCGGGGCCGCAGGCGAATCCACCTGGAGAAGAGATGAATGCGCCGGCTTTCGATTGGACCGAGGACGCGGATTTCGTCGTCATCGGTGGCGGCGTCGCGGGACTGACCGCCGCCCGCACCGCCGCACAGCGGGGTCTGCGGGTGCTGGTGCTCAGCAAGGGTGGCCCGACCGACACCTCCACGCAGTACGCCCAGGGCGGCATCGCTGTGGTTGCCCCGCACGGTGATTCGGTGCAATCGCATGTGCGCGACACGGTGGCCGCCGGTGGCGGGCTCTGCGATATCGCGGCCGTCGAATCCATCGTCACCGGGGGACAGGATGCCGTGGCCGCGCTGACCGATCTCGGCGCGGTCTTCGACCTCGGCCGTGACGGCCAGATCTCGCGCACCCGCGAGGGCGGGCACAGCACCCGGCGGATCATCCACGCCGGCGGCGATGCCACCGGCGCCGAGGTGCAGCGGGCGTTGAACGCGGCCGGCCTGCCGGTGCTGTTCCGGACGGCGGCGGTGCGGATCGTCACCGGTGAGCGCGGTGTGCGCGGGGTGATCGCGGTGTCCGGGCGCGGTATCGGCGCGGTGCGCGCTCCGGCGGTGCTGCTGGCCACCGGTGGGCTCGGGCAGCTCTACGCGCTCAGTACCAATCCGCCCGGCGCCACCGCCGACGGCATCGCGCTGGCCCTGTGGGCCGGCGCCGAGGTGGCCGACCTGGAATTCGTACAGTTCCATCCGACGGTCCTGCACACGCCGGGCGGGCTCGGCCGCAGGCCGTTGATCAGCGAAGCCGTGCGCGGTGAAGGCGCCGTGCTGGTCGATTCGCGCGGCGAGTCCGTGACGGCCGGTGTGCACCCGCTGGGTGATCTCGCGCCACGGGACGTGGTCTCGCGCTCCATCGCCGACCGGATGCGGGTGCTGGGAGACGATCACGTCTATCTGGATGCACGCTCGGTCGACGGCTTCCTCACCCGCTTCCCGACGATCACCGCGTCCTGCCTGGCGGCCGGTATCGATCCGCGCACCGACCTCATCCCGGTTGCTCCGGCCGCCCACTACCAGTGCGGCGGTGTCGTGACCGACGTCTGCGGCCGCACCTCGGTGCCGGGGCTGTACGCGGCGGGCGAAGTGGCGCGCACCGGACTGCACGGTGCGAACCGGCTGGCTTCCAACAGCCTGCTGGAGGGTCTGGTGGTCGGCGAACGTGCGGGGGTGGCAGCGGTGACGCGCCTCGGCGAACCGACCGGCTTCGCGGCAGATGAGCACTTCGACGTCCCCAAGGCGCCTCGGGAACTCGTGCAGCGGCTGATGACCGCCCATGCCGCGGTGGTCCGCGACGCGGTCGGACTCACGACAGCAATCGAGGCGATCGAGCGGGCAGTGCGCAGCGCGGATCGAGCGCCCCGGCCTTCCGAGCCGGGCGCGACGAGCGAGAACGACACCGCGCCCGGCCACCTCACGACCGACCCTGACGCCACGTCGCTCACGGTGCAGCCTGCGATCAGCGGCCCGTCCGGGTCGGAGGGTATGAGCCTCGAGTCATCGACCGCTGTCCCCGCAGACGTGGCCGGTGCGCGCCGAGCTGCGGGACCGAATCCGACTACGGCCGGGTTGCTGACCGCGCGCATTGCCGCCTTCGAGGACGCGGCTCTGACGGTGACCGCGCGCGCTCTGCTGCTGGCGGCGGCCGCGCGCGAGGAGAGCCGGGGCTGCCACACGCGCTCGGATCATCCGGCGCCGGTCGAGGCCGCCCGCCACAGCACGTCGATCCGCCTGGCCCCCGACGGCACCCCGCACCTCACCCCGTTGACGGTGCCCGTCACCACCGGATGACGCCGCCGAGCGTCACCTGACCGAGGCAACGCGAGAAGGCCTCTCGGCCGGGCAGCACTCGCCGATCAGAGACATGAGAGTAGGGAGTTCGTGATGGGATTGGACGCCGATCTGGCGCGCGAGGAAGTGCTCGCCCTGATCCGGACCGCGCTGGATGAGGATCTGCGGTACGGCCCGGATGTCACCACCGTGGCGACGGTTCCCGAGGACGCCGTGGTGAAGGCGTCGGTGGTGTCGCGCCAGCCCGGAACGGTCGCCGGGATCGACGTGGGGCTGCTGGTGCTCGATGAGGTCATCGGCGCGGGCAAGTACGAGGTCGCCGAGCGGGTGGCCGACGGAACCCGGGTCACGCCGGGGCAGACGGTGCTCGGCATCGTCGCCCCGACGCGCGGGCTGCTCACCGCCGAACGCACCATGCTCAATCTGATGTGCCACCTGTCCGGTATCGCCACCGCCACCGCCGCCTGGGTGGATGCGGTGTCCGGCACCGACTGCCGGATCCGCGACAGCCGCAAGACCCTGCCGGGCCTGCGGGCTCTGCAGAAGTACGCGGTGCGCGTCGGTGGCGGGGTGAATCACCGGATGGGTCTCGGCGACGCGGCGCTCATCAAGGACAACCATGTCGTCGCCGCCGGTTCGGTGGTCGAGGCTTTGCGCGCGGTGCGCGAACTCGCGCCTGAGATCGAATGCGAGGTCGAGGTCGACAGCCTCGAGCAGCTCGACGCGGTGCTCGCCGAGGACGTGCAACTGGTCCTGCTCGACAACTTCCCGCTGTGGCAGACGCAGGCCGCGGTTCAGCGCCGTAATACGAAGTCACCGGGCACGAAGCTGGAATCCTCCGGCGGGCTGACCCTCGACGTGGCCGCCGACTACGCCCGCACGGGCGTCGACTACCTCGCCGTCGGCGCCCTGACGCACTCGGTGACCGTGCTCGACCTCGGCCTGGACATGTAGGCCCCTGACCGATGCTCCGCCACTCAGTGCACGGCGGTCGCCGACTCGCTCCAGAACTCTTTGCGCAGTTCGCGTTTGAGGATCTTGCCGGCCCCCGACACCGGTAGCGCGTCAACGAACGCGACGCTGCGCGGGATCTTGTAGTTCGCGATCAGGCTCTTGCAGTGCTCACGCACGGCGTTCTCGTCCAGGTCGGCGCCCGGTTGCCGCACGATGACCGCGTGCACCCGCTCACCCCACTGGTCGTCGGGTACCCCGATCACGGCGCAGGCGGCGACGGAAGGGTGTGCGGCCACGGCGTTTTCGACTTCCACCGAATACACGTTCTCGCCGCCGGTGATGATCATGTCCTTGATCCGGTCGACGATGAACACATAGCCCTGCTCGTCCATCCGCCCGCCGTCGCCGGTGTGCATCCAGCCGTCGCGGATCGCATCGGCGGTCGCGTCGGGCTTGTTCCAGTAGCCGAGCATCACGTTGTCGCCGCGGGCGACCACCTCGCCGACCTCACCGCGCGGCACCTCCGCGCCGGTCTCGTCGACGATCCGGACCTCCACATGCGGCGCCGCCCGGCCGGCCGAGCGCCGCAGTTCCGGGCGCAGGTGGTCGGCGGGGGAGAGCAGCGTGGCGATCGGCGAGAGTTCGGTCATGCCGTAGGCCTGGGTGAAGCCCGCGTCGGGGAACGTGGTCATGGCCCGTTCGAGCACTGCCTCGGAAATCGGGGAGGCGCCGTAGATCAGGTGCCGCATGCTGCTGAGATCATGCGCGGCGGCGGCCGGATCGTCGACCAGCATCTGGATCATGGTCGGCACCAGCAGTGCGTCGGTGACCTGATGCCCGGCGATGGCTTCCAGTACACCGGCGGGTGTGAAGGCCGGGACGAACACATGCGTCGCGTCGGCCAGGTTCCCGCAGGTCCACAGCGCGAAATCGGCCAGATGGAACATCGGCGCGGCGTGCAGCAGGCGTCCCCCACGGGAAAGTACGTGGCCGGTGGACAGCGAGCCGAGCGCCGAGGTGACCAGATTGTCGTGGCTGAGCATCACGCCCTTCGGATGCCCGGTGGTGCCGCCGGTGTAGAAGATGCCGAGCAGGGTGTCGCCACCGGTGCGGGTGTCGGGAACCGGTTCGTGGCCGGCGATGAGTTCTTCGTAGTCGAGCGCGTCCGGCGGGGTCTGGCCGTCGCCGATGAAGATCACGGTGCGCAGCCGGTCGAAGGCCGCGCGGATCGGCGCGATCATCGGCGCGAACGCATCGTCGACCAGCAGCACGGTGGTGTCCGAATCCTGCAGGGAGTAAACGATTTCCGCGACGCTCCAGCGGATGTTGACCGGGTTGGCGACCGCGCCGAGCCACGGCACCGCCAGGTAGTACTCGTGGTAGCGATCGCTGTTCAACGCCAGGATCCCCACGCGCTCACCCCGCTGCACGCCGAGCGCGTGCAGCGCACCGGCGAACCGCGCGACCCGATCCGCCGATTCGGCCACGGTGCGCACCCGGTCGCCGCAGATCGTGGCGATATCGCCGGGCCGCTGCTGAAGCGCGCGATGCAGGGATTGCGTGAGGTACATCGTGTCCTCCTGGAGAGAATGGTCCGTCTGCGACCTAGGTCACACTGGGCGAGTGTAAGTGAATTGACAATAGGTGTAAATGGTCTAGGTGCGCGTCATTGGCGGGGCAAATCGGTATTGACAACACATGAGAGGCAGGTGCAACTATTTAAGTGAATTTCTGATAGCTGATTGGAGAGTTGCTATGGGAGTGACCACTCTCGTCGCCGGTGTCGGGATGATTCCGTTCACCACCCCGCGCACGAGCCAGACCTACGACGTGATGGGTGAACGCGCGGTCCGCGCGGCCCTCGCCGACGCCGGCGTCGACTACACCGCGATTCAGCAGGCGTACGCGGGCTACGTCTACGGAGATTCCACCTCCGGTCAGGCCGCCCTGTACCGGGTCGGTGTCACCGGCATCCCGGTGGTCAACGTCAACAACAACTGCTCCACCGGTTCGTCGGCGCTGTTCCTGGCCCGCCAGGCCATCGAACACGGCGTCGCGGACGTGGTGCTCGCGGTCGGTTTCGAGCAGATGCAGCGCGGCGCGCTGACCATGTCCTACACCGATCGGCCGAGCCCGTTCGACAGCTTCGGCGCGGTCGTCGACCGCCTACAGGGCGGCAGCGACGCGCCGTTCGCGGCGCAGTATTTCGGCGGCGCCGGCCGCGAATACGCCGACAAGTACGGGATGGACCCGGCAGTGTTCGCCCAGATCGCGGTGAAGGCCCGCAAGCACGCGGCCAACAACCCGTACGCGGTGTTCCGCGACCCGGTGGCCGTCGAGCAGGTGCTGGCCGCGCCGCAGATCTACGGTCCGCTCACCCGGTTGCAGTGTTGCCCGCCGACCTGTGGAGCGGCAGCGGCTGTGCTGGTCAGCGAGGAGTACGCGCGCAAGCACGGGCTGCGCCGCGACGTCGCGATCGCCGCGCAAGCGATGACCACCGACGGTCCCGCGACCTTCGACAGCGGCTCGATGATGAACATCGTCGGCGCCGATATGGCCCGCTCCGCCGCACAACAGGTGTACGAGCGCGCGGGTATCGGGCCGGAGGACATCCGGGTGGTCGAGCTGCACGACTGTTTCACCACCAACGAACTGCTCAGCTATGAAGCGCTCGGGCTCACCCCGGAGGGGACGGCCGAGAAGTTCATCGCCGACGGGGACAACACCTACGGTGGCCGGGTCGTCACCAACCCTTCGGGCGGGCTGCTGTCGAAGGGGCACCCGCTGGGCGCTACCGGGCTGGCGCAGTGCGCGGAACTGGTCTGGCAGCTGCGGGGTCAGGCCGAGCAGCGTCAGGTCGAGGATGTGCGGGTCGGCCTGCAACACAACATCGGACTCGGCGGCGCCGCCGTCGTCACCCTGTACCAGAAAGTGGGCTGAGGTATGCCACTCGATCCCGCCGTCATCGGCACCGAGTTACCGCTGTCGACGCTCACCGTCGACGCCGGGCGACTGCGATTCTTCGCCAAGGCCATCGGCGAGACCAACCCGGTTTTCACCGACGATGCCGCGGCGAAAGCCGCAGGCCACGAGGCGCTTCCGGTACCGCCGACCTTCCTGTTCTCGATCGAACTGGAAAATCCCGACCCGTTCGCGTGGTTGGCGCAACTGGGCATCGACCTGCGCACAGTGCTGCACGGTGAGCAGCGGTTCGACTACCACTCGGTGGCCTATGCCGGTGACACGCTGACCGCCCGGCCGCGTATCACCGACGTCTACAGCAAGAAGGGCGGTGCGCTCGAGTTCGTGGTGAAACAGACCGACGTCACGCGCGCCGACGGCACCGCCGTCGCCGAACTGACCTCGGTGATCGTCATCCGCAATCCGGGAGCCCCCGCATGAGCCTGCCAACCACCGCGATCGCCGTCGGCACCGAACTGCCTCCGCTGGCGGTCGGGCGCATCACCCGCACCACCCTCGCATTGTTCGCCGGCGCCTCCGGCGACCACAATCCGATGCACATCGATATCGACGTCGCGCGGTCAGCCGGCCTCGACGACGTCTTCGCCCATGGCATGCTGTCGATGGCCTACCTCGGCCGCATCCTCACCGATTGGGTTGGGCCCGAACGCATCCGGTCGTTCGGCGTGCGCTTCGGCGCGATCACTCCGGTCGGTGCCGAACCCACCGCGACCGCCACCGTCGCCGCGATCGAAGACGTCGACGGTGAGTCCCGCGCGCAGCTCGACCTCGCGATCACGCTGCCCGACGGCACCGTCACACTCACCGGCACCGCCGTCATCGCCCTCTGACACTTCGCACACAAGGACATTCACCATGGGAAATCTGGACAACAAGGTCGCCATCGTCTCCGGCTCCGGCCGCGGCATCGGTCGCGAGATCGCGCTGAAGTTCGCCGCGCAGGGGGCGCGGGTGGTCGTCAACGATCTCGATGCCGAACCGGCGAAGGAGACCGTCGCCGCCATCGAGGCCGCGGGCGGTCAGGCGGTGGCGGTGCCGGGCAGCGTCACCGATGAGGACTTCGCGCAGCGGTTCGTCTCCGCCGCCGTCGACACCTACGGCGGCCTCGACATCATCGTCAACAATGCCGGCTACACCTGGGATTCGGTGATCCAGAAGATGACCGATGAACAGTGGGACGCCATCCTCGACGTGCACCTCAAGGCGCCGTTCCGCATCCTGCGGGCCGCGCAGCCGGTGATCGCTGGACTGGTGAAGCAGGCCAAGGAAGCGGGCGAGGCGGTGCCGTGCCGCAAGGTGGTCAATATTTCGTCGATGGCGGGCACCGGAGGCAATGCGGGACAGTCGAATTACTCCGCCGCCAAGGCCGGCGTGCTCGGCCTGACCAAGACCCTGTCGAAGGAATGGGGCCGCTACAACGTCACCGTCAACGCGGTCGCGTTCGGGCTCATCAAGACCCGGCTCACCGAGGCGCCGGCCGACGGCAGTGCCACCATCGACGTGCAGGGCCGGGAGCTGAAGGTGGGCGTCAATCCCGATCTGCTGGCGGCGATGGAACGGTCGATCCCGCTGGGCCGGGCGGGCACACCGGCGGAGGCGGCCGGCGCGGTGTATCTGCTGTGCACCCCGGAATCCGATTACATCAGCGGCCAGACCCTCCTCTGTGGTGGCGGGTTCAACGTCTGATCCCGCCGCGGTGGCGGCCCCGGCGAGGTGATGGCCGAGCCGGCCGCCCGCTCGCAGTACCCTTGCCCGGACGATGCAGGAGGAGCAGACAGTGACCGCGAGCCGAGCCGAACCCACGGCGGTATCCCGGCCGGCTCGCGGTACCCGTCCGGCCAACCGGCGCGGCCTGATCATCGCCGCGGCCGCCGATCTGTACTTCCGGCACGGCTACGTCGGTGTGTCGATGCGCGATGTCGCCGACGCGGTGGCGATCGGACCCTCGGCGTTGTATCGCCACTTCACGGGCAAGCACGATCTGCTGTATGCCGTGGTCGCCGACGCGCTCACGACGGTGGACGCCGCGCTCGACGGCCTGCTGGCCGATCCGGGCGCTGATCCGGCCGTCGTGCTGGTGCTGGCCGAAACCATGCTCGAGCACCGCGGCGTCGGCGTGCTCTGGCATGCCGAAGCCAGGCACCTGAGCGCCGAGGCGCGCACCGAGCTGCGCCATCAGTTGCGCGGCATCGGCGCTCGGCTGGCCCAGATCCTGCGGCGCGCCCGCCCCGGGCTCGGTCCCGCGGAGGCCGACTACCTGTCGTGGTGCGTGCTGGGCGTCACGACCAGCGCCTCCTACTATCACCTCGAGCTGCCGAAAGAGCGCTTCGTCGGATTGATCGCCGGGATCAGCCGCGCGGTCGCCGAAGTGCCCATCACGGCGCTGCCCAGGCCGAACCGAACGGTTGAGACGACGCCGCAGTGGGCACCGAATCGACGGGAAGCGATCCTGCGGACGGCCACCAGGCTGTTCGCCCGGCACGGATTCGCCGGCGTCGGCAATGACGATATCGGCGCCGCCGTCGGCATCGCGGGCCCGAGCATCTACAACCATTTCGACAGCAAGGCCGACATTCTGGCCACGGCCATGCGCCGCGGCAACGAACTACTGCGCGCCGATATGATCCGCCAGCTCGGCCGCGCTCACAGCGCCATCGACGCCGTGCGGCTGCTGATCACGAGCTACTGCGAGTTCGTCTTCGAATACAACGATCTGATGCGCTTGCTGATCTCGGAAACCGATCGGCTACCCGACGACGATCGTCGCCGCACCCGGCAGGTGCAACGCGAATACATCGCCGAATGGGCTCAGCTGCTGCGTCAGATCCACCCGGAATGGGGCGCCGACGAGACCCGCATCCGGATCCAAGCCGCCTTCACCGTGGTCAACGACCTCGCCGCGACGCCACACCTGCGTGCCATCGACACCATCGCCGAGCCGACCGCCGCCGTGTGCCGAAGGATCCTTGAGGTCGGTGAACCGGCTCAGAACTCCCGCACCATCGTCAGCTGATGCACCCGCGCGCCCCGGAACCGCACACCCGGCACCAGCGGCTGCGGGCCGTGCGCACGGAATCCCATGCGTTCGAAGAACTTCGCCGCCCGGGTGTTCTCGACCAGCGTCTGTAGATGGCAGCCGGGGGAGTCGACCGAACGCAGGCGGGTGAACCACAACCGCATCATCGCGTCGGCGGCGCCGGTGCCCCGGCCTTCGGGGGCGATGTTGATGTGCAGGTGCGCAGGCCAGCGGGGATCGGTGAAGTCCGCCGCGGTGGGAGCGCGCCGCAGCTTCGCCGTCAGCGTGTCGAGGGTGGCGCGGGCGAAGAACAGGGCCGAGCGGGACGCGAAGATCGAGCGGTAGCGGCGAAACGCCTGCTCCATCCGTTCGCTTTCGGCGGGAAATGCCGCGGTGTCGACGCATCCGGTGAGATAGCCGATCAGGCGGCCCTCGTGCTCGGCGACGAACAGCGACTCGGGCTCCAGGTCCATGTAGGGGTCGAGGTACACCGCGGCCTCGGAATCGAGGTGCCCCCACAGGCTTTCGGTCGGCGAGCCCGCTCCCGCGCGGCCGAACAGCTCACGCAGTTCGGTGCGGTCGGTTTCCCTGGTACGGGCGAGCATCCATGTGCACGACAGTAGTGACCCTCCAGCCCCAGGGTCGGCCGGTGATCAGTTCAGGCGGTCAGCTCTTTTTCCAGCGGGGTGCGGAAGCGCGGGACCGGGCGGACATCGCCGAACCAGGCGCCGATCCGTTCGGCTTCCGACTCGATCATCGCCACGGCGTCGGACCCGACGTCCTCCAGCAGCCGCAGCGCGATCTCGCCGTCCTTGCGTTGCGCCCAGCCGCCGACGATGCGGCCGTCGCACCAGATGGTCGGCCCGATATTGCCGTTGCGATCGAACAGGGCCGCGGCATGGTCGCCGAGATACCAGGCGCGGGACTGCCAGCCCATCGGTGTGGGGTCGAGGGCGGGCAGCAGGGCGGCCCACGGTTGCGGTTCGGGCACCGGGTCGAGGTCGTCGGTGAGGATGACGCCGGTGCCCTCGTCCAGTTCGACTTCGGTGATGTCGAGGCGGGCCAGGGTTGTGCGCACCTCGCCCAGTGTCCAGCCGGTCCACCATTTGATATCGCCGACCGGGGCGGGCCCGAACGCGTGCAACCACTGCCGGACCAGTTCGTCGCGGGCGTCGTCGGCCGGGATGACGGGCACGCCGCCGGGCAACCACGATTCGATCGGCGACCAGGTGTACTGGCTACTCGACCAGCTGCCGTTCGGCCGTCCGCGCACGATGCGGCCCTCGGCGCCGAGCGTCACCAGCACCCAGGTGGTGATATTGGTGGGACGCGAATACGCCTTGTCCGGTGCGGTATTCACCTGCGTACGCAGCAGCGGCACATCCTTGCTCAGTTGCGCACCCGTCGCGGCACCGCGGGCGAGCAGCGCCTGGTGGGTCTGCTCCTCGACCTCGGCCCACCACGACCGCACATCGCCGTCGCCGATTCCGGCCTGCTCCAAGAACTTTCCGTAAGTGCGGCGCTGCTTATCGGCCAGTGCGTCCGCGCAGGCGGCCTGCAATACGGGCACCAGCTCCACCGGCGCGACGAACATCGTGCGCCGCATCGCCAGCATGCGCAGCAGCGATCGCTGCTCGTACAGTGCCTGCTCGATATCGGCGGGTGTGATCCCGGCGCCGCGCGCGGCCACCGACAGGAACACCGTCGCGGGGTCGGTCGCGTGCAGCACCACCAGCGACCGCGCGATATCCGCGACGTCAGCGCTTCGCTGTGGGTAGGCCAGCCGATGCCGAACCCCGAGCCGTGCGCGCCGCTGCGCGGCGGTAATCGAACGCATATGCGAATAGTAGCGGGCTCGGGGCCTGGCGGCCTGCGGGCTTATCCGGCGTGACCGGCCACCGCATCCGTCTGTTCGGCGCGCTGGGCAACACCTGGCTCGGCCGGCGATCCGGTCAGGACTCCGGAATCCGGCAGCCCCGCGTAGTCGGGCAGTTCGACGCCGTTGAGCGCGCGCTCGACCAGCTCGGCGAACCACGCTCCGGTGAAATCGGGGAGCGGCTCGGTATCGGGCCCGGGAACGTCGCGGCTGCGGGCGTTCAATCGGGCGATTTCGTGATTGGCCTCGACGAACGAGTGCATCCGTGCCTGGTAGCGGGCGAAACCGAGCTCCGGATTCCATTCGGCGCCGGCCAGCTCGCCCGCCAGCACGTAGGCGCCGACCAGTGCCAGCCCGGTACCTTGGCCCGACATCGGGGAGGAGCTGTAGGCCGCGTCGCCGAGCAGCCCTACCCGCCCGCGCGACCAGCGATCCATCACGACCTGGGCCACCTGGTCGAGATAGAAGTCCGGGGTGTCGTCCAGATGCGCGAGGATGCGCGGGGTCAGCCAGCCCAGGCCGTCCATCCGCTCGCGCAGCAGCCGCTTCTGGGCCTCGATATCGCGGTAGTCGACCTCGGCGTCATCCGCGGGGAAGGAGAACATGGCCATCGCCCGGGTGGCGTCCTGGATCGGCCGCAGCCCGGCCGACCGTCCGGCCTCCTGGTATTCGATCAGCCACCGGTCGAGCCCGAACTCGTTGGGCACGCTGAAGAAGGCCAGCACATGCCCGAGGTGGCGGACGAACTGCTCGTGCGGCCCGAAAACCATGGTGCGCAGCGCGGAATGCAGTCCGTCGCATCCGATCACCAGCTCGAAACGCCTCCGGCCACCGCTGTCGAAGACCACGTCGACTCCGTCGGCGTCCTGGGACAGCTCGGCGATCCGGTCACCGAAGATGTATTCGACATGGTCGCGGGTGTCGTCGTAGAGCACCTGCGACAGGTCGCCGCGCAGGATCTCGATCTCGGCGATGAATCCGTCGCCGCCGTCGTCGTCCACGCGGAAGGTCTCCAGCACGTTCCCGTCCGCGTCCACGGTATGTGCGCCGATGGTCTGGGTGCAGGCTGCGCGGACCGCCGGGTCCAGCCCCATCCGCCGGATGACTTCCTTGGTCACGCCGCGCGCGTCCACGGCCTGGCCGCCGGGACGCAGTTCGGGTGCCCGTTCCACCACGGTCACCACCGCGCCCCGCCGGTACAGCCAGTGGGCCAGCGCGGGTCCCGCGATGCTCGCACCTGCCACCAACACTCTGATACCGCTCATCGCGCCTCCCACTGACATTGCCGAATCACTGTTCGGATCGAGTGCTTCTGGTCCGGCCCACCGCTGCCGGTGTACCAGAGGTATCGACGACGGGACCGCCCGAAATTCATCGGTGCACTCGAGACCGCGTTCGCGTCCGCCCGGAACTCGGCAGGAGCGCGACGTCCTACGGCGGGTAGCTCGCCGCGGGGCCGTCGGGCGCGCCGGCAGGCACGATGGACGGTCCCGGCGTGCTCGCCGTGATCGGCCGCCGGATTGCCGAGGCTTCCATGCTGTGCCCGTCCGGCGTGGCAAGATCGGCCCGGTGTCCGATTTCCTGAGCCAACACGAGCTCGCCCAGCGCACCGCCGCGGCAGTCGACGCCGCTGTCGCAGCTGCCCGTGAGCTCGGTCTGACGGTGACCGACGCGCGGGTGCTGCACGATCTGTTCTCGGTGGTCGTCCATCTCGCGCCCGCGCCCGTGGTGGCGCGGATTCCGACCGTGGTGCCCGGGATCGGCGGACTCGACGCGCTGGCGCACCGCCAACGCAGCGAACTCGACGTCACCTCGTGGCTCGTCGGCCATGGCACACCCGTGATCGCGCCGAGCCCGCTCGTACCGCGCGAACCCGTACGGCGCGAAGGGTTCTCGATGACGTTCTGGCAGTATCTGGCCGAGAATCCGGACGCCGAACCCGACTACGCGGCGAACTGCGAACGCGTCGCCGAGCTGCATGTCGCGTTGCGCGCCTATCCGGGACAGTTGTCGTTCCTGTCGGCGGCCGAACCGCGGTTCGTCACCGAAAGCCTCGCCGGGCTGGGCGAGCGGCCTGATCTGATCGAGGCCGGCGATCTCGCGCGTGCTCGCCGCGAATGGCAGGTGCTGGAACCGCTCGTGCGCTCCCGTTCGGCGTTCGAGGACGCGTTTCCCGGGATCGATCTGCAACCCATCCACGGCGATTCGCCACCCGCGAACATCTTCCCCGGCGTGGACGGCGCCCTCTTCTCCGACTTCGAACTGGTCACGCTCGGACCGGTCGAATGGGATCTGGCCGCGCTCGGACCCGGGCTGGAAGCCGCCTATGACCGTGGTGCGCGGCGAAACGGCCTGCGGCCGTTGAACAGCGAGGTCATGAAGTTCGTCAACGCCGTCGGGATGCTGCGGGTGGTCGCCTATCTCGGGCTCGCGCCGCAACTTCCGATGCTGGTGGAGGTCATGAAACCGGCCATCGATCAGTGGCGGGCGATGCCGTTCGCCGGTGGGCTCGCGCTCTGAGCGCCAGCGCTTGACTTGGAGTGCACTCCAGCTCATAGCCTGGGTCGCACACGCTGCCCCACTGAGGAGATCATCGTATGGACCTCGGCTTTCACATCCCGAACTTCGACATCGACGGCGGTCCCGGCGCGATCGCCGGTGAATTGGCCAGGGTCGGCGCGGCCGTGGAGGAGTCCGGCGCGACCTGGCTGTCGTTCATGGACCATTACTTCCAGATCCCGCCGACCGGCCTGCCCGCCGAGGCGAACATGCTCGAGGGGTACACCACGCTCGGCTACCTCGCCGCGCACACCTCGACCGTCGAACTCGGCCTGCTGGTCACCGGCGTCACCTACCGTCATCCCGGCCTGCTGGCCAAGATCGTCACCACCCTCGACGTGCTCTCCGGCGGCCGCGCCGCCCTCGGCCTCGGTGCGGCGTGGTTCGACCGCGAACACGAGGGCCTCGGTGTCCCGTTCCCCGCCATCTCCGAACGCTTCGAACGTCTCGAGGAGGCATTGCAGATCTGCGCCCAGATGTGGGACCCGACCAACAACGGCCCCTTCACGGGCAAGCACTACCAGCTCGCCGAAACCCTCTGCGCCCCACAACCACTGCACCACCCCACCGTCCTCATCGGCGGCGGCGGCGAACGCAAAACCCTGCGCCTGGTCGCCCAGTACGGCGACGCCTGCAACCTCTTCGCCACCTCACCCGCCGAGGTAGCCCACAAACTCGACGTCCTGCGCAAACACTGCGACACCCTCGGCCGTGACTACGACACGATCCGCAAGACCGTCATGGCCGACCGCACCTACGCCACCCCCGACACCCGCGACGAATTCGTCCGCACCATGGCCGAATACGCCGCCCTCGGCATCGACGCCGTCATGGCTATCCCCCTCACCGGCTCCCCGGCCAAGTGGATCGACGGTATGGCCCCGGTCGTGCCCCAGTTCGCCGAGCTGGGGTGAGGGGTGCGGTGCGTGGTGGGAAGTGGATGCGCCCGCGCCCGTCGTAAATGACACCATGCAGCGGCCCAGGGCACCTGCCACGCCTACGACGCCGTCGCGCGGGAGATCGACCCGACATTCGACGAGAAGGGCAGATCCGCGCGGCTCATGCGGCTGGTGATCGGGCGATCGTCGCGCCACCATTACGCGCGGGCAGTTGGGCAGTGGCCCGCTCCCGATGCGGGGGAAACAGGGCGCGGAATCTACGCGAGTGAGTGCTCGCCGATTTCGGTGGTGAATCCGGTTCCGTTGAGCTCCAGGTAGAGCTGGCGTTCGGTGATCGAGACGGTGGCGGTGGTGCGGCGGTCGAGGGTGGTGGCGGCGGAGTCGATGAAGGGGCGGGCGAAGCTGTGCAGGGGGATGGATTCGGCGTGGTGGATGCGTTTGCCGGTGAGGGCGGCCAGGACTTTGGCGGGGTCGCGGTGGGTGTAGATGGCTACCCGGTCGGCGAGTTTGGCGGCGCGGTGGATGCGGTCGGCGTCGGGGGCGCCGACGTCGATCCAGGTGGTGAGGCGGCCGGTGAGGTCGCGGATGAGGACGGGAGGTTCGTCGGTGGCGGAGACGCCGCCGTCGCTGAAGGTGATGCCGTCGTCGTATTCGAGGCAGTAGGCGAGGATGCGGGTGAGCATGTACTCGGCGGTCTCGGACGGGTGGCGCGCGACCCGCAGCTCCAGGTCCTGGTAGACGCCGCGGTCGACGTCGGCCAGCTGGATGGTGAAGGTGTACAGGGTTGCGCTGAGAGCCATGGGTGGAGCCTACGGTGGGCTCGGTGACGATCGGATGTCCGGCTCTACGCGGGGCGGTAGGCGCGACTGCCGGTGGGCGTGCAACTCATCGGCCCGAAGTTCGAGGACCGAGCCACCCGGCCCCGTCGCGGTGATAGCCGGCCCCGCCGCGGTGCTCACCCGAGGTGATAAGCCAAGGTCACGGCGAGATTCAGCGCCATCAGCGTGAGGGCCCCGCCCGCTTTCCCGAGATCGCGATCGTGGACTCTCAGGTGGGCGATGATCGCGCCGACGAAATGGAAGACGAGCCCGGCGGCCGCGGCGACACCGACAACGGGCAGCGCGAATCCGGCCAGCACACCCAGCCCGCCGGCCGCGAACATCAGCCCGATCGGCCGCGTCCACGACAGCGGAACCTGCACCTGCTCGGCCGCCGCCACCGTGACCGGATGACGAGTGAAGTTCATCCACGCCCCGCCCGCGCACAGCAGCGCGGTGAGCACGGTCGAGAGCACGTACAGCGCGAACATCGGTCGCCTTTCTTCCTGCGTTGGGATCTGCCTCCACCCTCGCCGCCACCGGTGTTGGCCGTCCAATACCTGCATCCATAACCTGATGGCATGGATGTCGACACCAGGCTGCTCCGCTACTTCGCGGCGGTCGCCGACGAGGGCAACCTCACCCGCGCGGCCGAACGGCTGTACGTGTCGCAGCCCTCGCTCACCAAACAGATCCGCCGCCTGGAAGAGCTCCTCGGCGTGACACTGTTCGTGCGTTCGCGCGCCGGCATGGCACTCACCGAGCCGGGCAAGGCCCTGGCCCGCTCGGTGCCGGCGCTGTTGACGGATTGGCAGCGAGCTGTGGCCGAGGTCAAAACCGCTGCGGCCGAACAGGATCGCGTGCTGCGCGTGGGATTTCTGGCCAGCGCGGCGAACGAGGCAACCACCGACATCATCGCCGCGTTCGGTGAGCTGCGGCCCGGCTGGCGGGTGGAGATGCGGCAGAGCCCCTGGTGGGATCCCACCGCGGGGCTGGCCGACGGTGAGGTGGACGTCGCGCTGCTGCGGGTGCCGTTCCCCGGCCAGCAGGCCTGGGGCGTCGAAGTGCTGCTGACCGAACCGCGCGGGGTGATGCTGCCCAGCACCCATCGGCTCGCCGACGCGGAGACCATCGACTTCCCGCAACTATGGGACGAGCCGTTCATCGCCGCCCCCGATTCGACCGGCCGGTGGCGCGATTACTGGCTCGCTGTCGACGAACGCCACGGGCATCCGGTGCGCATCGGCGCCGTCACCGAGCACACCGATGAATGGCTGAGCGCGATCGCCAATGGTTACGGGGTCGCGCTCGCTCCGGAATCGGCGGGGCGCTACTTCCAGCGGCCGGGGGTGGTGTACCGCCCGGTGACGGGAATCGCGCCGACTCAGGTGGCCGTCGCCTGGGATCCCGCGACCGATGCCCCGGCCGTGCGCGACTTCGTCGCCAGCTGCCTGCGGTTCCGCCAGTAGATGAGACGGCCGGAGGCAGGGCCTCGGGGACCCGCTTGGTGCGGCGGAGCGGCGTGCGGGCGACCCGCGACCCGCGAACAAGGCGTACTGCGCCGCTGATAGCAGCTCCCGGCAGCGGCAAGAAATCATGCCCCGCGCTCGGGCACTGCGCGCGAAAGTGCTCACGCGAGCAGAACGGTCTCGCTAGGATTCGGCCCTATTGAGACGACGTGGTCTCAAAGGTGGCACCAGGTGCAAGGCCCCGCCACCACGGCTCGAACACCTAGGACATCCGATGCCCCGCACTCGCACCCGACTCGCCGCTGTGCTCGCGTTATCGATGCTGGCAGTGCCGTCGACGGCTGTGCATGCGGTTCCCGGGCCGTCCGCCGGAGCGGAGTACGTGGCGCTCGGTGACTCCGGCGCGGCGACGGCGGGTGTAGTGGACATCGACTCGACAGCGCCATTGACGTGCGTCCGGTCGAACTCGAACGCGCCGACGCTGGTGGCGCGGCGACTCGGCCTCGAACTGGACGATCGGACGTGCAGCAGCGCCAAGATCCCGGATCTGCTGCGCTCGCAGGCTCCCGGTGTCGCGCCGCAGATGGAGGCGCTCGGCCCGAACACCCGGATCGTGACCCTGCACATCGGCGCCAATGACGCCAACATGACCAGGCACATCCTCGGCGGCTGCCACGCCGGTATCGCGACCGGCGGCTGTGCCGCGGCCGCGGACCCGGCATGGAACGCCGAGATCGACGCCATCGCCCCCGCATACGCCACTGCCCTGGACGAGATCTCCCGCCGCGCACCGAATGCGACGATCTTCGTCGACGGCTGGCCGACCTACCTGGGCGAGTCCAGTTGCGCGGCGATGCTGGGCCTGCGTGACGCCGACGCGCCCTACATCCAGTCGAAGTTCGCCCGCCTCAACACCGTCGTCGCCCGCGAAGCCGCCGCGCACGGCGCGATCTACATCGACACCGTCGCAGCGTCACCGCCCGCGGGCATGTGCGCCGATCCGGCGGTGCGCTGGTTCGATCCGGTCATCGCCGACCAGACTCTGCTCCCGTATCACCCGACGTTGGAAGGCCACCGCGGTGTCGCCGACCTGATCGCTGCCGCGATCACCGATTCCGGTGTCCTGAATCGCTGAACCACCCGATCGACACGAAGGATCCTCGACGATGAGGCCGACCACCATCCGCCGCGTTTTCTTGGCCGCCGCCGCCGTCTGCCTGATGGCTTCCGGGACCGGCGTCTCCGCGGCCGCTCCCGAGCCGAGACCATCGGTGCAGACCGTCGAGGAGGCCTTGACCTGCACCGGCGATCCCCGCACCGGACCGACCCCGCTGCTGCTGTTGCACGGAACCACCTCCTCTGCCGAGGCCAACTGGTCCTGGAACTGGGATCGCTACCTCGACGCACAGGGCTGGGCGCACTGCGATCTGCAATCACCCGGCAACGCCAACGGCGATATCCAGATCAACGGTGAATACGTCGCCCGCGCGATCGGTATCCTGGCCGAGCGCGCGGGCCGGCCGATCTCGATCCTCGGCCACAGCCAGGGCGGGATGGTGGCGCGCTGGGCATTCGCCTTCTGGCCGCACACCCGCGACCTGGTCGACGACTACGTGGGGTTCTCCTCGTCGAATCACGGTTCCCGCAATCCGATCCAGGATTGCCGCAGCACCAAGGAATGCTCGGCGGCCAGGTGGCAGCAGACGGCAGGCTCGAATTTTCTCACCGCCCTCAACCGACAGCCCGAGACCTTCGCGCAGATCGACTACACGGTGGTCGCCACCACCTTGGACGAAATCGTGGTGCCGCACACCTCGTCCTACCTCGCCGCCGGACCGAACGTGGCCAATGTGGCAGTGCAGGATCTGTGCCCGGGCAGGCTGGTCGAGCATTTCGGCATGGCCTACGACAACACGGCCTTTCAGCTGGCGATCGACGCGTTCACCCATGAGGGACCGGCGGTGGTGGATCGAGTCGGCCGGTCGAGCTGCGGGCAGATGCTGATGCCCGGCGTCGACCCGGCCGCGTACGCACAGAACACCGCGATGGCATTGAACGTGACGGTCCAGTCGTCGCTGTCGGCGCCACGTCTCGGTGCGGAACCGCCGGTCATGCCGTACGCGGGCTGAGCGGGACAGCCTCGGTGCCGAGCCGACAGCCGCCGGATCGCGGGTGTCGCGGCGCCTACATGTGCGGCCAGTCCGCCGGGACCATCCGCTTCGCCTGCACCAGACGGATTTTCGCCTGATGCCGGATCGGGCAGTTGGTGGTCAGGCAATGCCGGTGCTTCTGCATCACCAGGTGGGCGGTGGTCACGTCCATGACGGGCAGGCGGGCGTGGCCGAGCAGCGGTTCCAGCATGGATTCGGTGATCATTCGAAGCTCTCCAGTTTCTTCAGCGGCCAGCGGGCATAGACGTGGAACGGATCCAGCGTGATCACATCGACGAGTTGCTCGAGCGCGCGGAACGCGTAATCGAGATGAACGAGCGAGGGCACGAACAGCGCTTCGGCGCGGTAGCGGCGAATCGCGTCGGCGGTGTCGGATTCCCAGAACGCGGGTTCGGGCCCGAACACCAGCAGCGGCTCGTGCAGGCGGTAACCGAGCCGAACAGCCAGCCGGCGCATCCGCGTTTCGTCCCAGCGTGAGCAGCCCGGCGTCTCGTCCCGAAACCGGATGAGCCCCAGCGCGACCGGTGTATCGTCGTCCACATCATCCTCACGATTCGTTGGGTGCCACCAGGGCCGGGGCGAGGGGCAATCGCCATCCGCAACCCGCGCTCCACGGCATCGTGCAGATGTCTGTTCCGGGGCTTTCGCAGGGGGCACATCCCCCGGAACAGCTGGCCCGGCCCTGGTGACCGGCGCCAGGAAAACACGGCTCTGCCAGCGGGTTCCAGTTTTCGAGGGATGCTGAGATGAGTTCACCGGCTTCCCCAGAGGGCACTCCGTAGCGGCGCCGAATCCCATCCACGAATCGACCGCGAATCCATCCACGAGGGGGAAGGCGAACGATGACCACCAAGCCGGTGCCGACCAACATCCCGCGCAGGCAGCTCGGCCGGCAGCTACGGGAAATCCGCCAGGGCGCGGGGCTTTCCATCGAACATCTCGCCCGGCTGCTCGGGCGAGGAGCGACGACGGTGCAGAGATTGGAGACCGGGACGGCGAACACGATCCGGATCAGTGATCTGGAGGGGATCTGTGAGCTGTGTAATGCGGAGGAGAAGCTGGCAGGGTTGGTGAAGCTGGCGGAGCAAGCGGGGGAGCCGGATCAAGGGTGGTGGCATCAGTACGCCGAAGTGCTCAATGAAAACTTCGCGCCGTATCTGAGCCTCGAGGCGAACGCGATGAAGGTAACCCAGTATCAGTGCGGACTGGTTCCCGGACTACTGCAAGTCCCGGACTACACGCGCGCCCTCGGTAAGTTGGCAGACAGCCCTCCCGAGGAGACCGAGGATCAGGTTCGCATCCGAGCCAAGCGCCAGCGCGTGCTCCATCGCACCAGGAGCCCGTTGCCGTACGACGTTCTTGTCGAGGAGGCAGTGCTGCGAAGGATCGTGAGTAGCCGGGCGGTGATGGCGCAGCAGCTCAAGGCGCTCGCAGACGTACCCGCCAACGTCGAATTCCGAGTGGTTCCGATCGGCGCTCCGTGTCCCCATCCAAACCAGGTGAACTCATTCGTCATTCTCGACCTGGCGAGCGAACCGTCGGTGGTCCACCTCGAACAGCTGAGCTCGAGCATCTACTACGACCGCCCGCGGACGGTCCACGAATATCGCCGAGCACACGAGGCATTCAAGCGAGTAGCGTTGTCCGTGCCGGACAGTAAACGTTTACTCAGGCAGATCGCGAGGGAGTACAAGGCGTGAACGTCGATCTTTCGGGCGCTCGATGGTTCAAATCCACGCGCAGTGGCAACGGTGGCGAATGCGTCGAAGTAGCCCACCTCACCGCCCACGTCGCCGTCCGAGACTCCAAAAACCCCACCGGCCCAGCCCTCATCTTCACCCCCTCCACCTGGGACGCCTTCCTCACCCGAACCCGCACCGGCCTCACCCTCCCCAAGTAACCCCCGCTCAGGCGGCGACGAGTGGTACATGAGGCAGGCCGCACCGGCGTGCCACCAGCCGCATGTACCGCTCGTCGCGCCCTATGGGTGCGGGGTCGACGCCTCTGGGGCGAGCGTCGTGTGCTAGGCGATGCGGTAGGACTGGTCGCCGAATCGCGCTATGACCTCGAAGGAGCCACCTAGTCCCTCGACGTACTTGCGGATGGTCTCGATCTTCGAGTGCTCGATCCCGCCGTTCTCGATCTTGGACACGGTGCGCTGGCCGACGCCGATCTGCTTGCCGAGATCGGTTTGATTCAACTGCTGCGCTTCCCGTAGCTCGGCGAGACGGTACGCGCGCTCGATCGTCCGCATTTCGTGGCGGACCGCTGCTATACGGGACTGATCGTAGCCACCGCGCGGATGCCGCGTCTGGTCGCTCGTGTACAGCTCCATCAGCCCAACCCTTCTAGATGTTCGTCGTATATCCGATCTGCGATCGGTATGTTCTTTTCGTACCACTCTTTCCACTTGTTGGTTTTGTCTCCGGCTATGAGGAAGATCGCCGAACGCTGTGGGTCGAAGGCGAAGATGATTCTGGCGTGTGATCCCGGGATGCGGAGTTCTTTCATGTTCGAGTGTCGGGAGGCCCGGAGGGTGTCGACCCATGGCCGGCCGACTCCTGGCCCGCGCTCCTCCAGCTCCTGGCGTGCGGCCTCGTAGTGGTCGTATGTTTCTTCGTCCAGGCTTTCAATCCAGTCGAAGACCTGCTTGGTGAGTCGGATGGTCCAAGCCACCTGCTCCAGAGTACCGCCTGTAGGGTCTAGAGTCTATAGGGTCTAAATTCGTATCTCGGTGGCTTTCACCTGGCGGCGAGGACGCTGGGGGAGAGGCGGCCGACGATGGCGGGGGCCTGGTGGATGAGGGTGTTGTCGGTGAGGGCTTCGATCATGAAGAGGGCGAAGTCGGTGCGGCGGGTGCGGTTGGTGGCGAGGATGGGGTCGCCGACGTGGGGGCTCCAGACGGGGAGGCCCTGGCTTTCGCCTTCTTCGAGGTCGCTGGCGCGGACCAGGGTCCAGCGGCGGTCGCTGGCGTAGATGCGGTGGGCGGCCTCCACCTGGTCGTCGATTTCGACCGCGCGGACCAGGCGGGCCAGCCAGGTGGTGATCCGGACGATGGTCTTGAACTGCCAGGTGTAGGTGTCGTTGTCGTCACGGGCTACGTGCCAGCCACAGGAAAAGATTAGGCGCGCATCGGCTTCGGCGTAATCGAGGACGGCCTGTGCGGTACCGGAGGAGTACTGCTGGATGCCCCAGGGCGCCAGCACGGTCAGCACGCCGTCGCAGCCGGCCACCGCCTCGCGGATCACCTCGCGGTCGTTGGTGGGTCCGGGGACGATGGTGATGCGATCGGCGTATTCGGCCAGCTTCGGCACGCTTTTCTCCCGGCAGACACCGACGACCTCGTAACCCCGATCCAGGGCATGGCGAACCATGTACTGCCCGAGCTTGCCCGAGGCGCCGACAATGCACACCTTCTGAATCCGATCCGAGCTCATGTCCGCACTCCTGCCTGTCACGGTGAAACTTACGTTGTAAGTCACGGTAGACTTACGGTGTAAGTGCGTCAAGGGCGGAGGAAACGGATGGGCGAACAGGGCACGCGCCGCAAGCGCGCCGATCGGGCGCCGCTGAGCAGGGGCCGGGTGATCGACGCGGCGATGCGGCTCGCCGACGAGAAGGGCGCGGCCGGGGTCACGATGCGCGCGGTCGCGGCCGGGCTCGGCGTGGAGGCGATGTCGCTGTACAACCATGTGGCCGGTCGCGACGACATCCTCGACGGAATGGTCGACGCGGTCTTCGGCGAGATCGACCTTCCCGCTGCGGGTCCGGACTGGAAGTCGGCCATGCGCGAGCGCGCCCACTCCACGCGCGCGGCGCTACGGCGACACCGCTGGGCCGTCGGCATGCTGGATTCCCGCAGCCATCCGGGGCCCGCCACCCTGCGTCATCACGACGCGGTGCTCGGCGTGCTGCGCGCCGGTGGCTTCTCGACAGCGATGGCCGCCCACGCCTTTTCGGTGATCGACAGCTACCTCTACGGTTTCGTGCTCCAGGAACTGAGCCTGCCGTTCCGTAACCGCGCCGAACTCGACGAGGTCGCCACCGGCATCCTGTCCGACGCGCCGGCCGAGGAATACCCGCACCTCACCGAACTCATCGCCGACCAAGCGCTGCGGCGGGACTACTCCTACGCCGACGAATTCGAGTTCGGGCTGACCCTGATCCTGGACGCGCTGCACCCGGATGGCGCACCTGAGCCCCGCGCCTGACGGTACTGAAGGCCCGGCTCCGTCAAAAAGCTCATTCGCGCGGCCGGGCGGTTCACGTCGAGTGCGCCGGGTGCGCGAACCTCAGCGGTCGGCGGAGGGGCGCGGCGGATGACCGTCCGGGCCGACCGGCGGCGGGCACGGCCTGCCGTCGGCGCCGATCGGAGGTGGCAGCGGCTTACCGTCCGGACCGATCGGAGGTGGCAGCGGCCTGCCGTCGGGTCCCAGCGGCGGGGGCGGGCAGCCCTCGCCCGGGACGACTGCCGGCGCGACCGGCGCGGTGCCGGTGGGCGTGCCAAGGGCCGATCCGGCGCCGATAACGCCGAAGCCGGCGATCGCGGCGGCGACGAGAACGCTCGCGGTCCGAAGCCTCATGATGTGATCCTCACTCGAATGTGGTTGTCCTACAACGGCTTGGACGCAGGCGCTGGCCTCCGGTTCCCTCCGGGTCTGCAATGTGACGGCAATCACATCAGTCCGTTCGGTGCTGAGGGCCGGGTCCGCCGGAACATGCTCGCGCCCCATCGGGTTGTCCGAGACGACGACACGGCGAGGAAACGAGGACACCGATGAGCAAGCCCGCAGACCCGGCCTACCACTGGAACGGCGACGACCTGGACCTGGAGGCGTACCTGTCCCGGATCGGGTTCGACGGCGAGCGCGCACCCACCGTCGCGACACTGCGGGCGCTGGTGGCCGCGCACACCACCTCGATCCCGTTCGAGAACTTCGAGGCGGTGCTCGGCAGGCCGGTGCCGCTGGATCTGGAAACGTTGCAGGACAAGCTGGTCCGCCGGCGGCGCGGCGGGTACTGCTATGAGAACGTCGGGCTGTTCGCCGCGGCGCTGGAACGACTCGGATTCGGCGTCACCGGGCTCAGCGGCCGGGTGACGATGGGCTCGGGTGGCCTGCGCCCGGCGACGCATGCGCTGCTGCGCGTCACCACCACCGACGACGACCGGGTGTGGATCGTCGACGTCGGATTCGGCGCGGGACCGGCCGCACCATATGAACTCGCCGATTCCGGCGGCGAATTCACCCTCGGTGAATGGAAGTTCCGCCTCGAACACGGCACCGGCGAACTCGGCAGCGACCTGTGGACACTGCATCAGTTCGCCCGAGACGGCTGGGTCGACCGCTACAACTTCACCCTGAACCCGCAATACCGCATCGATTTCGAAGTCGGCAACCACTTCGTCTCGACCTCGCCGCGTTCGCCGTTCACCCAGCGCCCCTTCGTGCAACGCTTCCACCCCGCTGCCCACCACATCCTCGACGGAGCCACCTGGACCACCGAATACCCCGACGGCACCAGCGAAACCCGCGACGTGGAACTCGGCGAACTGTCCAAAGTGCTGACCGAAGTCTTCGATATCGACCTCACCGAGGAGGACGCGAAGGCGGTGATTTCCGCCCCCTGGACCGTGCGCGGGTGAGCACGGCCGCCGACTCGGCCGCCGCGAGTGGGGCGCGGCCGGTCAGCCCGTCGGCGCTCTCGCCGCGCATCGAGAAAACGCCGGAACTCCGGTAATGCGATCCAGAAAACCGCTGGTCAGATAGGTTGCAGGCGTTGATCAAGTGTTTCCGTATCGATTCGAGAAGGAGTCACATGATTCACAAAACCGCCGGCGCGATCGCAGCCGGACTGTTCACCGCCACCGTGTCGATCGCACTGGCCGCGGGTACCGCGACGGCAGACCCGCAGCAATATCCGAATCCCTATCCGGGAACGCCCGAGGGTAGCAACGGACAACCCCAGGTCCCGGCAGATTCCAACTCGACCACACAGCAGCCGAAATCCGAACGTGAGTAGTTGCTCGAGCGCTGCAAGACGCTGCCCACGTATTACCAGTGGAAGTGCTACCGGGATGCAGACCAACTTCCGCACTGATCCGATGGCCCGGACCGCCCGATCATCGCTGTAAGCGCTCCGATCGGGCGGTCCACCGGGCACTACGTGATATCGCCGCCGATACTCGAAATAGCCGACCTCCGGTTCCGTCCACTCCGGCCACGGCGTACGGAACGTCTCCGTCGGCACGCCGTGGGGAACGCAGCCTCGTTCGAATCGCATGCGCATCGCTACCCTCGGGCGAGTGCGCACCGATCGGAAAGTCTTCGTGGTACTGGCCGCCGTCGCATTGCTCGCCGCCGGGTGTTCGTCCGGATCGGAACAGCCCGACACCGTGGCGGGCGAGTTCGTCGAGGCCCTGAACAGGGATGATCTGCCGGCGGCGGCCGCGCTGACCGACAACCCGGCGCAGGCGGGGGAGGCGCTGCGCGGGCTGTACGAGGGGCTGGGGTCGGAGGTCGTCTTCCGGGTCGCCGACGCCGAGGAAGGCCGCTTCACCCTCGCCGCGACCTGGAAGCTCGGCAAGGACGGCAAGCGCGAGTGGACATACACCACCACCGGCACGGCCGCCGAATCCGGTGACGACTGGGCGATCCACTGGAATCCGGCGACGGTCGCACCCGGGCTGGACAAGGGCCCGCTGACCTACGCGCCGGTGTATCCGGAACCCGCGCGAGTGCTCGACGCGAGCGGCGGGGAACTCATGACCGAGCAGGTGGTCACCCTCGTCAACGTCGCGCAAGGCGCCGACACCGCGGCACTGGCCGCCGTGCTCGCCCCGGTCGCGCCCACCATCACCGCCGCATCGCTGAACGCCGATCTGGCGGCCGCCGAAGGCAAACCGATCACACCGATCAGCTTGCGCGCCAGCGATATCGCGCCGATCCAGCAGGCGCTGGCCGCTGTCCCCGGCGTCACCCTCGCACCGCAGACCCGGCTGCTGACCACCGATAAATCGCTGGCCGCGCCGACACTGTCGGGTCTGAACGAACTGTGGCAGCAGCGCGCCGACGAGGCCGCGGGCTGGGCCGTGCGCGCGCAGACCCCGCAGGGCACCGAACGGATCGCGGGCCAGGACCCGCAGCCGACCACCGACATCACCACCACCCTCGACATCGACCTGCAACATGCCGCCGAGCAGGCGCTGACACCCCTGGCTCAACCCGCGGCGATCGTCGCGGTGCAACCCTCGACCGGGAAGGTGGTGGCAGTCGCCCAGAACGAGGCCGCCGACGCGCAGGGCCCGATCGCGCTGACCGGGCTGTACCCGCCCGGTTCGACCTTCAAGACGGTGACGGTCTCGGCGGCGCTCGCGGACGGCGCCGTCACCCCGGACACCGTGCTGCCCTGCCCGGGCGAGGCGAATATCGAAGGCCGCCGCATCCCCAACGATGACAGCTTCGACCTGGGCGAGGTGCCGCTGCACACCGCCTTCGCCCGCTCCTGCAACACCACCATGGCCCGGCTGGCGGTGAACTTGCCGCCGAACGCGCTCACCGACACCGCCGGACAGCTGGGCCTTGGCATCGACTACGTCACGCCGGGCCTCACCACCGTCACCGGTTCGGTGCCGCCCGCGAACACCCCCGCCGAACGGGTCGAATCGAGCATCGGTCAGGGCACCGTCACCGCGTCGCCGTTCGGGATGGCCCTGGTCGCGGCCTCGCTCGCGCACGGGAGCCCACCCACGCCGATGCTGGTCGCGGGTGCGCCAGGCGTCGCAGATCGGACACCGCAACCGCTTGCGGCGGGCGTGGCCGAACAGGTGCGCACGATGATGCGCGAAACGATCACCGCGGGCACCGCCACCCAGCTCGCCGATATCCCCGGGCTGCTCGGCAAGACCGGCACCGCCGAATACGGCGACAACTCGAACGCGCACGGCTGGTTCGTCGGCATCGACGGTGACCTGGCCTTCGCGGTGTTCGTGGCGGACGCGGGGAGTTCGGCGCCGGCCGTGGACGCCGCGGGGCGCATGCTGCGCGGGAGTCGCTGACCGGGGGTGAGCCGGTCGGTCTCGGCGGCCCGCTCCACCGGCTGTCCTGCGCCGCCGGGGACGTCGTGGTCGACGGTTCCACCGGACGCCCTGCGTTCGTGCCGTCGGGTCTGCGCCCGGCCGGTCCGGGAGGCCACCGAGCGCGGTCGCGACTACGACGGCGGTGAGACACGGCGGTGATGAGTGCGCGCTCGAAAGATGGCGACGACGCACGCCCAGTGGACGACCGCGAAGCCGGACACCGGCGGTCGTGGCGCCGCACGGAGGATCCACCGCGCGCTCGGCGAGTCGCACGGCGTGTCGGGCCGAGTTCCGACCCGTCCGACACGCTGTCCGCGCCGTGCTCGCAGGTGGCGGGGTAGCGGGGAGCACCGGCAGCGAGTGAGGGGTGTATCAGTGGCCGGTGCGGCCCGCACGCCCGCTACACTCGTCCCGAACGCGCGAGCGGTCAGTTACGCGATTTGTCACATTTCGAGAAGGTTCGGAGTAGGCGCCATCGATACCGGTCAGTTGATCGCGGAGCATTACCGCCTGGTCGAGCGGATTGGTAGCGGCGGCACAGGCGTAGTTTGGCGTGCCATCGACGAGCGCTTGCAGCGATCGGTCGCGGTCAAGCAGATCCACATCAAACCCAGTCTGCCCGAGGCGGAACGCGATGTGCTGCGCCAACGCGCCATCCGGGAAGCGCGCAACGCCGCCAGGTTCCAGCATCCGAACGCGATCGTCGTCTTCGACATCACCGAACACAACGGCGACCCGTGCCTGGTGATGGAATACCTGAAATCGCGCAGCCTCGCGCAGGTGCTCTCGGCGCAGGGCGCGGTGCCGTTGAACCAGGTCGCACGCATCGGTGAACAGGTCGCCTCGGCGCTGATCGCGGCGCATCAGGCCGGAATCGTGCACCGCGACGTCAAACCCGGCAATGTCCTGCTCGACGACCACGGCACCGTGAAGATCACCGACTTCGGCATCTCGCGCGCCGCGGGCGATGTGACCCTCACCGAGACCGGCCTGATCTGCGGTACCGCCGCCTATCTCGCGCCGGAAGTGGCCCGCGGCGCCGACCCGACGCCCGCCGCCGACGTTTTCGCCCTTGGCGCCACCCTCTTTCACGCCCTCGAAGGCGAACCGCCTTACGGCGCAAGCTCGAATCCGCTGGCCGTGCTGTACGCGGCGGCCAACGGACAGGTCAGCGAGCCGCGCAATGCCGGTCCCGCAACCGATTTCCTGCTCCAGCTGCTGAGCCCGCAGCCCGAGGACCGCCCGACCATGCGGATGGCGCGCGATCAGCTCGCCGCCTTCGCCGACGCCGGTGCGGACGCGGTGCCCGCCGGATTCGTCCCGGCCAGTGAGGCTTACGGGCGTCGCAACGGCGACGGCGCCACCGAAGTGGTGGCCACCCGCGCATTGCGTTCCCGCGCCGCGGCCGCCGGCCCGGCCACCGAACGTCAGCCCGCGCCGCGGCGCAGCTCGGTCGCGGTGGACACCGCCGCGCATCGCCCGGTGGAGCCCGCGCGCGATCATCCCGACACCGTGGCCCATCCCCGCACCACCACCCAGCCACGCCCGGCCTCGCCGGCCGCGGGCAAACGGCGCGCCGTGCTCATCGGCGCACTCGTCGGTGCGGTCGTGGCGGTGTCGGCGCTGCTGGTGAGCGCGTTCAACAGTGCCGACGACGACTCCTCGTCGCAGGCCTCGGCCTCGTCGGTGGCCACCGCACCCTCGGGTGATCCGAGCACCTCGGCCGCGGTGCCGCTGCTCGGGCAGACCCCGAGCGTCGGCGGCAAGGTCACCGATATCGGCGCCGCCGGGCAGCTGGTGGAGCGGTTCTACAGCGACCCGGAGAGCTCCTGGTCGCTGCTGACGCCCGCCGCCCAGAAGGTCTACACCGACCAGCAGGGTTTCCGGCAGTACTGGAGCGCCGACGGCCGCACCATCCAGAGCTTCGGCCGCATCTACGCCCCCAACGGCGTCAACGCCGACGGCTCGGTCGACATGCGCGTCACCGGCCTCACCTACGGCGGCCAGAGCAAGAACCCCGACCTGCGCATCATCGACGCCGGTGGTGGGCGGCTGCTCATCGACAGCGACACCCGGTAGGGATCGCTCGTCCGGTGCGGCACCCTTTCGCGGGGCGGTGCCGCGGGATACGCTCGGGCGCATGAGTATTCGGGGGATGGTCGCTGCCGAGCGGGCGCAGCTGATCGAGATGTTGCGGGACCTGTCCGAGGCCGAATGGGAGTCGCCGTCGCTGTGCACGGGGTGGCGGGTGCGGGATGTGGCCGGGCATCTCATGTACGACACCTACTCGCCGCTCACCTATGCGGTGCTGACGGTCAAGTGCCTCGGTTCGGTGGACAAGACCAACGAGGCGATCGTCACCGCGTCGGCGCGGCTGACCACCGGCGAGCTGGTGGACGCGCTCGAACACCGCGCCGGGCGGCTGTCGAGGTTCGCGCCCCAGCTGCTGCTGGCCGACCTCATGGTGCATCAGCAGGACATCCGCCGCCCGCTCGGCCGCGGCCGTGATATCCCGGAGGAGCGGCTCGTCACGGTGCTGAACCACCCCGACCTGTTCGCCCGGCCGGGCCGTCGCACCAAGGGCCTGCGTTTCGTCGCCACCGACGTGTCGTGGTCCTCGGGTGACGGGCCGGAAGTGCGCGGCCCTGGCGAGGCGCTGGCCTTGGCGATGGTCGGCCGCACGGCCGCGCTCGACGACCTCACCGGCGACGGCGTCGCGCAACTGCGCCGCCGCTGCGCCTGAGAACAGGCGCAGCCAGGATCTCGAGCTCGCTGGGTTCGGGCCCGCCGACCGGCCTGCGTGCTGATGTCGCGGATGCCCAGCGCTGGCCGGTGAGCCTACGACCGGTGGTGCGGACGTCGTGACGTGCCGATTCGGACGACGGCGTGGCGCCCGGCGCACACTGGGCAGCCCGCGAGGATAACCGGTGGCGTCCGCCCATTAGGCTGGTAGAGGCAACTTTCCCGTTGCGAACCCGCTGCAGACAAGGATTGACACCGATATGACATCCCGCATCGAGCTCGCCCGCGTCGATTTGCGCGGTCGTACTCCTTCCGCTGCCGAGCTGCGCACCGCGCTGCCGCGCGGGGGAGTCGACGTGGACTCGGTGCTGCATCAGGTGCGGCCGGTGGTCGAGGCGATCCGCGACCGTGGTGTGGCCGCGGCGCAGGAATTCAGCGAGAAGTTCGACGGGGTCGTCCCGCCCTCGGTGCGGGTCCCCGAGTCGGAGCTGAGCGCCGCGCTCGACCGGCTCGATCCGGCCGTGCGGGCCGCGCTCGAGGTCGCCATCGAACGTACGAGGACCGTGCACGCCGATCAGCGGCGCACCGACACCGTCACCGAGGTGGTGCCCGGCGGCACCGTCACCGAGCGGTGGGTTCCGGTCGAACGGGTCGGGCTGTATGTGCCGGGCGGTAATGCCGTGTACCCGTCCAGCGTCGTGATGAACGTGGTCCCGGCCCAAGCCGCCGGCGTGGAATCGCTGGTCGTCGCCTCGCCGCCGCAGGCGCAGTTCGGCGGCCTGCCACACCCGACGATCCTGGCCGCGGCCCGGCTGCTCGGCGTCGACGAGGTGTGGGCGGTCGGCGGCGCGCAGGCGGTGGCCCTGCTGACCTACGGCGGCACCGACACCGACGGCGCCCAGCTCGCGCCCGTCGACATGATCACCGGCCCCGGCAATTTCTTCGTCACCGCCGCCAAGCGGCTGTGCCGCGGCCTGGTGGGCATCGACGCCGAAGCCGGCCCCACCGAGATCGCCATCCTCGCCGACGCCACCGCCGACCCGGTGCATGTGGCCGCCGACCTGATCAGCCAGGCCGAACACGATGTGCTGGCCGCCAGCGTGCTGGTCACCGACAGCGTCGAGCTGGCCGACGCCGTCGATGCCGCGCTCACCACGCAGATGACGGTGGTCAAGCACGCGCACCGGGTCACCGAGGCGCTCACCGGCGCCCAGTCCGGCACGGTGCTGGTCGATGACATCGAGCAGGGCCTGCGCGTGGTCAACGCCTACGCCGCCGAACACCTCGAGATCCAGACCGCCGACGCCCCGGCCGTGGCCGCGCGGGTGCGCAGCGCGGGTGCGGTGTTCGTCGGTGCGTACGCCCCGGTCAGCCTGGGCGATTACTGCGCGGGCTCCAACCACGTGCTGCCCACCGCCGGCTGCGCGCGGCACTCCTCGGGCCTGAGCGTGCAGACGTTCCTGCGTGGCATCCACGTCGTGGAGTACACCGAAGCGGCGTTGAAGGACGTCGCCGGTCACGTGGTGGCGCTGGCGAACGCCGAGGATCTGCCCGCACACGGCCAGGCCGTGCAGGCGCGGTTCGAGGCCCTGTCGTGAGCGCCGTGCCCGGTGCGCGCATCGGACTCGCGGATCTGCCGCTGCGGGAGAACCTGCGTGGCAAAAGCCCCTACGGCGCGCCGCAGCTGACGGTGCCGGTGCAGCTCAACACCAACGAGAACCCGCACCCGCCCAGTCGCGCTCTCATCGACGACGTCGCCGAGGCCATTCGCGCCGCCGCCGCCGACCTGCACCGCTATCCGGACCGCGATGCCGTCGCCCTGCGCACCGACCTGGCCGCCTACCTGACCAGGCAGACCGGCGTTGCGGTCGACGCGAGCAATGTGTGGGCCGCCAACGGTTCCAACGAGATCCTGCAACAGCTGTTGCAGGCCTTCGGCGGGCCGGGCCGCAGCGCCCTCGGTTTCGTGCCGTCGTATTCGATGCACCCGATCATCTCCGAGGGCATCGACACCGAATGGATCGAGGCGCGGCGGTCGGCGGACTTCTCCCTCGACATCGACGCCGCCCTGGCCGCCATCGCCGAGCGTCGCCCCGATGTGGTGTTCGTGACCAGCCCGAACAACCCCACCGGACACAGTGTGCCGTCGGCCGAGCTGGCGCGGATCCTGGACGCGGCGCCGGGCATCGTCATCGTCGACGAGGCCTACGGCGAATTCTCCGCCCAGCCCAGCGCCATCGGCCTGATCGACGAATACCCCAGCAAGCTGGTGGTGAGTCGCACGATGAGCAAGGCCTTCGCCTTCGCCGGCGGGCGGCTGGGCTATCTGGTGGCCGCGCCCGCGGTGATCGATGCGCTGTTGCTGGTGCGGCTGCCCTACCACCTGTCGGTGGTCACCCAGGCCGCCGCCCGCGCCGCCCTGCGCCACGCCGACGAAACCCTCGGCAGCGTCGCGGAATTGGCGGCCCAGCGCGACCGGGTCGCGGCCGAACTGGCCGCCCTCGGCTTCGAGGTGGTGCCGAGCGACGCCAACTTCCTGCTGTTCGGGCGCTTCACCGACGCGGCCCGCGCCTGGCAGCACTACCTGGACGAGGGCGTGCTCATCCGCGACGTCGGCATCCCCGGCTTCCTGCGCACCACCATCGGCCTCGCCGCCGAGAACGACGAATTCCTGCGGGTCAGCGCGAAACTGGCCGGCACCGAACTGACCACCGGGTCCGCCCGATGAGTACGGAAGCGAGCATGAACCGAACCGCGCGGGTGGAGCGCACCACCAAGGAGTCGAGCATCGTCGTCGAGCTGAACCTCGACGGCACCGGCCGCACCGACATCTCCACCGGTGTCCCGTTCTACGACCACATGCTGACCGCCCTCGGCGCGCACGCCAGCTTCGACCTGACCGTGCGCGCGGACGGCGATATCGAGATCGAGGCCCACCACACCGTGGAGGACACCGCGATCGTGTTCGGCCAGGCACTCGGCCAGGCGCTCGGCGACAAGAAGGGCATCCGCCGCTTCGGCGACGCCTACATCCCGATGGACGAAACCCTCGCCCACGCCGCCGTCGACGTCTCCGGGCGGCCCTACTGCGTGCACGTCGGCGAGCCGGACCACCTGCTGCACGCGGTGATCCCGGGATCGCCGGTGCGCGGTCGCGGCGAGCCGGGTGCGCCGTATTCGACGGTGCTCAATCGGCACGTCTTCGAGTCGATCGCGCTCAACGCGCGCATCGCGCTGCATGTGCGGGTGCTGTACGGGCGCGACCAGCACCATGTGACCGAGGCCGAATTCAAGGCGGTGGCACGCGCTCTGCGCGCGGCCGTCGAACCCGATCCCCGGGTCAGCGGCGTTCCGTCGACGAAGGGGGCGCTGTGAGTACCTCGGTGGTTCTGCTGGACTACGGCTCCGGCAACCTGCATTCGGCCGAACGCGCGCTCGCACGGGCCGGCGCCCAGGTGGAGGTGACCGCCGACCCGAAAGCCGCCTTGGCCGCCGACGGTCTGGTGGTGCCCGGCGTCGGCGCCTTCGCGGCCTGCATGGCCGGGCTGCGCGCGGTGCGCGGGGAACGGATCATCGGCCAGCGCCTGGCCGGAGGACGGCCGGTGCTCGGCATCTGCGTCGGCATGCAGATCATGTTCGACCGCGGCGTGGAGTTCGATGTGGAAACCGAAGGCTGCGGTGAGTGGCCCGGTACCGTCGCGCGCCTCGACGCCCCAGTGCTCCCGCACATGGGCTGGAACACCGTCGACGCCCCCGCCGACAGCGTCCTGTTCGCCGGCATGGACGCCGACACCCGCTTCTACTTCGTGCACTCCTACGCCGCCCAGCAGTGGGACCTGCCCCCCGGCGAGCACATCGCCGCCCCGAAGCTCACCTGGGCCGAACACGGCACCAAGTTCCTGGCCGCGGTGGAGAACGGGGCGCTGTCGGCGACGCAGTTCCATCCGGAGAAGTCCGGGGACGCCGGGGCGCATCTGCTGCGCAACTGGGTGCAGTCGCTGTAGGTCAGCGCCGTACCGACCGCTCCTCGATGCGTTCGACGGTCTCGCGGTCCATGTGCTCCGCGGTCCTCGTGCGTCGGCTGAAAGAAGATAGGTAGCGGCGGGACCTCGGCGGCCGAGCGCGGGTCGATTTCTGGCGGCAGGTCACCGGCACATCCACGATCGTGCCGGGCTCGCGGGCGAGCGGTGAAGATTGCCGGGGCCGAGTGGGGGTAAACCCTGAGCCGGGGACCGTAATCCCAGGGCCGCACCCGGATTCGCCCGCCTGCCCGCGGATCTAGCGTGGTTTCAGGAGGTCGCCATGAGGTCCGTCACCGTAGCGCCGGCCGTGATCGGGGTGTACGCGGTCGTCGCGAGTTTCGCGTTCGCCACCACTGCGGTCGAGACAATGCTGTTGTACCCGAACATCTTTCGTGACGTGCCGCAGTCGCTGGCGCAGACCGAGGAGTTCATGAGCGTGGTCGCCGTCGGCGATGTGATGCGGCCGATGGGCGGGGTGCTGACGCTGACGGCGTTGATCGCGTGCGCCGTCGCGGTGCGCTACCGCCTCGCCCGGGGCTGGATGGTCGCGTCGCTGGTCTCGCTGATCAGCGGGCAGTTCCTGCTGTCGGTGCTCTACCAGTGGCCGCGTGCGTCGATCCTGTTCGACGATCGCGACCAGCACACCGTGGCCGAGATCGAGCAGGCGGCGACAGAATTCCTGGTCGGGCAGGGTTTCCGGATTCTCGCGGCAGGAGTCACCGCGGCATGTGCGGTCGTCGCGGCGCTGCTGTGCTACCGGGCGCGAGTGCTGGCGACGGCGGCCGACGACATCGTGGCAGCACTGTAATCGGTGCCGAGGCGGTGCCGTCCCGCTGCCGGTGCCCGTACCGGTTGCGGCGCCGCACGGGCGTCGTCACCGCAGGCCCGGGGCCGGGTTGCCGAAGGTGAGCTACTAGGCTGTACGGAGTGAGTCTTGTGCTGCTGCCCGCCGTCGATGTCGCCAATGGAGAGGCCGTGCGCCTGGTACAGGGGGAGGCCGGGAGCGAGACCAGCTACGGTTCGCCCCGTGAGGCCGCGCTCGCCTGGCAGGAAGCCGGCGCCGAATGGGTGCATCTGGTGGATCTGGACGCGGCGTTCGGGCGCGGAACCAATCGCGAACTGCTGGCCGAGGTGGTCGGCGAACTCGATGTGAAGGTGGAGCTGTCCGGCGGTATCCGCGACGACGAATCGCTGAAGGCCGCGATGGCCACCGGCTGCGCGCGGGTCAACCTCGGCACCGCCGCGCTGGAGGACCCGGTGTGGTGTGCCCGCGCGATCGCCGAATACGGCGAGCGGGTCGCGGTCGGCCTGGACGTGCGGATCATCGACGGCGAGTACCGGCTGCGCGGGCGCGGCTGGGTCAGCGACGGCGGCGACCTGTGGGAGGTGCTCGAGCGCCTGGAACGCGACGGCTGCTCGCGCTACGTCGTCACCGATGTCACCAAGGACGGCACGCTGACCGGCCCGAACCTCGATCTGCTGCGCGAGGTGTGCGCCGCCACCGACGCCCCGGTCATCGCCTCGGGCGGGGTGTCGACCATCGACGATCTGATCGCCATCGCCGAGCTGGTGCCGGACGGAGTGGAAGGCTCGATCGTCGGCAAGGCGCTCTACGCGGGCCGGTTCACGCTGCCCGAGGCACTCGCCGCGGTGCGCTGAACCCACCGATATGACCGTCCCGAACCCCGATCCCGCCACCCTGCTGCCCCTCGCCGCCGAGGTTCTCGACGCGGCCGCGGTGCGTTTCGTCGACGGCCTCGGCGCACCGAGCGCGGTCGACAAGGGCCACAACGATTTCGCCACCGAACTGGATCTGGAGCTGGAACGCACCATCTCCGCGCGGCTGCATCAGCTCACCGGAATCGAGGTGCACGGCGAGGAGTTCGGCGGCCCGCAGCTGACCAGCGGCACCGCCTGGGTGCTCGACCCCATCGACGGCACCTTCAATTACTCGTCCGGGCACCCGCTCTCGGGCATGCTGCTGGCGCTGGTGCGCGATGGGGAACCGGTGCTCGGCCTGACCTGGCTGCCGGTGCTCGGTCGCCGCTACGCCGCCGTCGCCGGTGGTCCGGTGCTGCTCGACGGTGTGCCGTTGCCGCCGTTGCCGACCGGAACCCTGGCCGAGGCGATGATCGGCTTCGGCGCGTTCAACCTCGATTCGCGCGGGCGCATACCCGGCCGCTTCCGGTTCGATCTGCTCGGTGCGCTGAGCAGGCTGTCGTCGCGGGTGCGGATGCACGGCTCGACCGGCATCGACCTCGCCTTCACCGCCTCGGGCGCGCTCGGCGGGGCCATCGTGTTCGGCCATCACCCGTGGGACAACGCGGCCGGGGTGGCGCTGGTGCGCGCGGCCGGGGGAGTGGTGACCGATCTGGCCGGTGAACCATGGCATATCGAATCGGGCTCGGTGCTGGCCGCCGCGCCGGGCGTGCACAGCGAACTGCTGGAGATGATCGGTTCGGTGTCGGCGGAAAAAGACATCGCCGCGGCCGGTCCCGGCCGGGAAGGATGAGGCCATGACGGTTGCTGTACGCGTGATCCCGTGCCTGGACGTCGACGCGGGCCGGGTGGTCAAGGGCGTGAAGTTCGAGAACCTGCGCGATGCCGGCGATCCGGTGCAACTGGCCGCCCTCTACGACGCCCAGGGCGCCGACGAGCTGACCTTCCTCGACGTCAGCGCGTCGTCCGCGGACCGCGGCACCATGATCGACGTGGTCACCCGCACCGCCGAGCAGATTTTCATCCCGCTCACCGTGGGCGGCGGTGTGCGCACCGTGGACGATGTGGACCGGCTGCTGCGCGCCGGCGCGGACAAGGTGTCGGTGAACACCGCGGCCATCGCCAGGCCCGAGGTGCTGCGGGAGATGTCGCAGCGGTTCGGTTCGCAGTGCATCGTGCTGTCGGTCGACGCCCGCACGGTGCCGGACGGTCAGCCCGACACGCCGTCGGGGTGGGAGGTCACCACGCACGGCGGTAAGCGCGGCACCGGCATCGACGCGGTCGAATGGGCGGTGCGCGGCGCCGAACTCGGCGTCGGCGAGATCCTGCTGAACTCGATGGACGCCGACGGCACCAAGGCGGGTTTCGACCTGCCGATGATCCGGGCCGTGCGCGCGGCGGTGTCGATTCCGGTGATCGCCAGCGGCGGTGCGGGCGCGGTCGAGCACTTCGTACCCGCGGTGGAAGCCGGTGCGGACGCGGTGCTGGCGGCGAGCGTGTTCCACTTCGGTGATCTGAGCATTCCCCAGGTCAAGGACGCGATGCGCAAGGCCGACATCGTCGTCCGGTAGGGCCGACGCGGTCCTGGCTTCACCCCAAGGGTGCGATCGCGCACACCCTGCGGGTGCGGCGACCGGTCCCTGAGGGTGCTGTTGCGGTAGCGGTGCGTCGGTGAGAGTGAGAACTCCCACCTCCCACCTCCCACCGCGAAGGAACCCGCCCGTGCACGACAGTTTTGTGCAGCACGTCAGGCAACAGGTCGCCGTCTACGGCAATACCAGGTCCTACACCTATCTCCGTGAGCGCGGCCGCGACCTGCAAGCGGAGATCGCCGGCTATCGCGATCTCGACACCGATGCCAGGGCCCTCGCGGTCTGGCTGGCCGCGCAACCGGCCTCGACGCGACCGGTGGTGCTGCTCTACGCCGACGCGATGGCGTTCCTGCGGGCCTTCCTCGGTTGCCTGTACGCCGGTGTGATCGCGGTTCCGGCGCCGGTTCCGCACGATGACCGCAGCGCGCGGCGGGTCGCCGGTGTGATCGCCGATTGCGGCGCCGGACTGGTGCTCACCACCGCCGACCTCGAACCGCTGATCGCGCCGGCCGTGCCGTCTGTGGTGGTCGCGGCGACCGATGGCGCGCTCGCCGATCCCGACGCCTGGCGGATGCCCGATATCGACCGCGACACCATCGCGTTCCTCCAATACACCTCGGGATCGACCGGCACCCCGAAAGGCGTCGTGGTCACCCACGGCAATCTGCTGCACAACGAGGCCGCGATCGCCGACCTCGGGATCGACGACACCGCGACCGCTGTCAGCTGGATCCCGCACTTCCACGATATGGGCCTGATCGGCATGCTGCTCGGCGCGATCCACACCGGGGCGAATCTGGTGTTCATGGCGCCGACGACGTTCCTCAAACGCCCGGTGCGCTGGCTGCAGGCCATCGACACGTACCGGGCAACGATCACGGCCGCACCGAATTTCGCCTACGAGCTGATCAGTCGCCGGGTGACCGACGAGCAGGTGGCCGCGCTGGATCTGTCCAGCCTGGAGATCGCGCTGTGCGGTGCGGAACCGGTGCGCGCGCGCACCATGGCGGCGGTGCGGCAACGGTTCGCGCCCGCGGGCTGGCGGGCGACGGCGTTTCGTCCGGCCTACGGACTGGCCGAGGTGACGTTGCTGGCCAGCGCCGCACGCACGCCGTCGGTGCCCGGTTCCTTCCACACCGGCACCGACGCCCCCCTGGTCGGCTGCGGTAGGCCCGCACGCGGGCTCGACATCCGCATCGTCGACCCGGACACCCGGCAACCGGTGCCCGACACCGTCGTCGGCGAGATCTGGATTCGCGGCGCCAGCGTCGCCGCCGGCTACTGGCACCGCCCGGCCGAAACCCGCGAGGACTTCGGCGCCTACCTCGGCGCGGACGGGCCGTTCCTGCGCACCGGCGATCTCGGGCTCATTCGCGACGGTGAGCTGTTCGTCGCCGGGCGCCGCAAGGACCTGCTGATCGTCAACGGCCGCAACATCTACCCGCAGGACATCGAGGAACTGGTGCGCGGACTGCATCCGGCGCTGGCGGGCACCGGCGTCGCGGTGTCGGTCGACGCCGGCGACCGGGAGCGACTGGTCGTGGTGCACAGCGTGAAGACGGCGCTGCAAGGCGGGGTCAGCCTGTCCGAACTGACTTCGGTGATCAAGACCGCCGTCGCCCGCGAATTCGCGGTACCGGCACCGAATGTCGTTCTCGTCGAGCCGCGCTCGGTGCACCGCACCACCAGCGGCAAAGTGCAGCGCGGCTCGATGCGCACGGCACTGCTGCACCGCCGCGTCGACGGCGTGCTGCACCAGGACCTCGAACCGGCACCGAGCCGGTGACCATCCACCCCGATTCCACCCAGGAGACGACCGTGTTCGCCACCGCACCCACCCACCCGACCTCGATCACCGGCTGGCTCGCCGAGCGCGTCGCCGACTACACCGGACGCGCACCGCAGCAGGTGGATCCGGTCGTTCCGCTCGCCGAACTCGGACTCGACTCCGTCTCCGCGGTGGCGTTGTGCGGGGAGATCGAGGACCGCTGGTCGATCGAGGTGGATCCGACGCTGGTGTTCGACTATCCGACCATCGCCGATATCGCCGCCTTCCTCGCCGGCGCATCGATCACTGCCGCATGATGGGGGCGCCTACCGGAACCGAGAGCTCGCGCGAACGCGCCGATATCGCCATCGTCGGCATCGACTGCCGATTCCCGGGGGCGAATGATCCTGCCGCGCTGTGGCGACTGTTGCTCGATTCCGCCGAAGCCATTTCCGAGGTCCCGGCCGATCGCTGGGCCGCCGAGGACTACCACGACCCGGCCGGCGGGCCCGGTACCGTCAACAACCACCGCGGCGGATTCCTCACCGACGCCGACGTTTTCGACCACGAATTCTTCGGCATCACACCGCGCGAAGCCGCCGCCATGGATCCGCAGCAGCGGCTACTGCTGCACACCGCGTGGCGAGCTCTCGAAGACGCCACCCTCGATCCGCGAGCCCAAGCCGGTACCCGGACCGGCGTGTACGTCGGCGTGATGGCCAACGAATGGGCGAACGTGCAGATGAGCGACTACGGCGCGATCACCGCGCAGCACGGCTCGGGCAACGGGTACTTCATGACCGCCAACCGGCTGTCCTACCAGCTGGATCTGCGGGGCCCGAGCATGGCCGTCGACACCGCGTGCTCGTCGTCGCTGAGCGCCGTCCACCTCGCCTGCACCGCCTTGGCGACGGGCGAGTGCGATCAGGCGCTGGCCGGTGGCGTGAACCTGGTGCTGACGCCGGCGGTGGGCATCTTCTACACCCAGGCCGGACTGTCGGCGCCGGACGCGCGGTGCAAACCGTTCAGCGGCGCGGCCGACGGCATCGTGCGCGGCGAAGGCGCGGCGGTCCTGGTGCTGCGACGGCTGGCCGACGCGCAAGCCGCCGGGCTGCCGATCTACGCGGTCATCAAAGGCAGCGCCGTCAACTCCGACGGCCGCAGCAACGGCATCACCGCGCCGAACCGGTGGGCGCAGCAGCAGGTCGTCGAGCAGGCCTACGCGCGCGCCGGTGTGCCGGCACAGCAGATGGATTTCATCGAAGCGCACGGCACCGGCACCGTGCTCGGCGACATGATCGAGGTCAAGGCGCTCGGCGCGCTGCACGGCGGACGCACGCGGCCCTGCGGAATCGGCTCCGTCAAAGGCAATCTCGGGCACACCGAGGGCGCTGCCGGCATCGCCGGTGTGATCAAAGCCGCGCTCGCCCTGCACCACCGGCTCGTCCCGCCGACCCGATTCGCCGATACCGAGAACCCGAAACTGCGGCTCGCGCAGCATGGTCTGCGGCTGCTGGCAGAGGCAATGCCGCTCGGCGAGCAGGCGGTGGGCGGGGTCAGCAGCTTCGGGGTCGGTGGGTCGAATGCGCATATCGTGCTGGGGAGTGCGCCGGGGGTGTCGGCCGACTCACGCACTGACGCGCTTATGTCGTCGACAGACAATGCTCAGGGCGCACGTCGACACGACCCACGGCGCGCCGTCCCGGGCGATGCCGCGGGCGGGCCCGCCCGTGTGCTGACGCTGTCGTCGGACAACGCCGAGGGGCTGCGGCGGAACGCGCTGCGCATGGCCGACGCGCTTGCCGCGGTGCCGGGCGAGGGTTTTGCGCAGCTGTGCTGGACGAGTAATCAGGTCAAGGCGTCCGGCCGCCGGCGCCTCGCGGTGGTCGCGTCCGATCGGGACGAGGCGATGAAGCAGCTGCGCAGCGGCCCGGAAGCCGGTGTTGCTCGGGCGCTTTGCGTGGGGTGGATGTTCAGCGGGCAGGGGTCCCAGTTCGCCGGGATGGCGCGGGCGCTCGCGGCGGCGAGCCCGGGATTCCGGCAGGCGCTCGTGCTCGTGGATGACGCCATGAGCGTCCATCTCGGACGATCCGTGCGGGAACTGCTGCTCGATGACACCGCCGACGTCGACCGCACCGAGTCGGCGCAGCCTGCGATCTTCGCGATGGAATACGCGATAGCGAGTGCGCTGGCCGAGACCGGGCTGCGGCCGGCGTGGCTGCTCGGGCACAGCATCGGCGAATATGCGACCGCGGTGGTCGCCGGCGTGCTGGACCTGGACGATGCCTGCCGGTTGGTGGTGCTGCGCGGGGCGCTGATGGGGCGACTGCCCGGCGGTGGCGCGATGCTCGCCGTGCGCGCAGGCGAGGCAGCGGTGGCCGATCTGCTGGCCGAGGAGCCGGAGGTCGCCATTGCCGCCGTCAACGGCCCGGCCGACCTCGTGCTCTCCGGCGACGCCGCCGCGATCGCGCGCATCGACAAGATCCTGGCCGAGCGCACGGTGATCACCACAGCGCTCACCGTCTCCCACGCCTTCCACAGCCCGCGCATGGAACCGATGCTGGCCGAATTCGCTGCCGCTGCCCGCGCCTGCACCTACCGCGCGCCGAACCTGCCCATCTACTCGACCGTGCGCGGCCGCCTGCTCGAGCCCGGCGAGACGATGGACGCGGCGTACTGGACCGAACACATTCGCGCCACCGTCCGCTTCGGCCAGGCCGTCGACGCCGCACTCGGCACCGAACCGACCCACCTGATCGAGGTGGGACCCCGGCGCGTGCTGACACCGCTGATCGGCCGCATCCGGCCCGAATACGCGGGCCGTTGCTTGGCTCCCAGTCCCGGCCCCGGCGCCACCGGCAGCGAATTCGCCGACACCATCGCCGCGCTGTACCGCGACGGTTTCGACCCGGACTGGGACCGCCTCTATGAGCCCGAGCAGCGGGTGCGGCGGCGGCTTCCGGTGTACGAGTTCTCGACCGAACACCGCTTCTGGTTCGAGCCGCAGGGTGGGAAGCAGCAGCCATCACCGCTCGGTGCGGCACCGCGCGAGCAGCGGATCACGGCATCCCCAGCCCAACCCGAATCACCCACCCGCACAGCGTCACCCGAAGACTCCGAGGACACCACCACCATGGACCAGATGATCGCGCTTTTCCGCGAACAGAACGCGCTACTGGCGAGGCTCGCAGCCGGCTCCACCGACTCTCTTGCGCCGCAGGCGGGGAACGGGGGCACAGCCTCGGGTTACGCGACAGCCGACGCGCCGACCGGGACTGCGGGCGCTTCGCCCACCATCCCCGCTGCTGATAGTCGACAGGCAGCCACCATCGTCTACGCCGAAACGGCCAGGGTGAGCGGCTATCCCGCCGAACGTCTCACCGCGGCCCAAACCCTCACCGGGAACCTCGGATTCGATTCGATCATGACCGCCGACCTGTTCAGCGGAATCGTCCGCCGGATGCCCGGGCTGGTCATCGACCCGGCGCGGTTCGGGGAACAGGCGACACTCGGCGACGTGCTCGACTACGTCGCGGACGGCGGAGCAGCGTCGGCGTCCAACGATGGGCGCGGCCGCGCGGGCGCCCACCAGCGCATGCAGGCGAGGGCCGCGGAACCGGCCCCCGAACCACCGCTCGTCGCCCCCGAGTTCCGCATCAGCGAGTTCGCCGAAGTGAAGGCGATCGAGGGCCGGATCGCCGGCGCGCAGGCGCTCGGCCTGGCCAACCCGTACTTCCTGGTCAATGACGGCGTCACCCGGGACACTTCGGTGATCGACGGCATGCCGGTACTGAATTTCTCCAGCTTCAACTATCTGGGCCTGTCCGGCCATCCGGCCGTGGTCGAGGCGGTGCGCGACGCGGTCGCCCGGTACGGCAGTTCGTGCTCGGCCAGCCGGGTGCTCTCCGGGGAGAAGCCGGTGCATCGGGAGCTGGAAGCCGAACTCGCCGCGCTGCTGGGCACCGAGGACGCGATGGCGCTGGTGGGCGGGCATTCCACCAACGTCACCATCATCGGGCATATCGTCGGCCCGCAGGATCTGGTGATCCACGACAGCCTGGCCCACGACAGCATCCTGCAAGGCTGCAAGCTGTCCGGCGCCACCCGCAGGCCGTTCCCGCACAACGACCACGCCGCCCTCGACCGGCTGCTCGGCGAGCTGCGGCACCGGTATCGCCGGGTGCTGATCCTCATCGAAGGCGTGTACAGCCAGGACGGCGACATCCCCGACCTGCCCGCCATCATCGAGATCAAGAACAAGCACCAGGCGCTGTTGATGATCGACGAGGCGCACAGCGTCGGCGTGCTCGGTGCGGGCGGCGGCGGCATCGGCGAGTACTACGGTGTGGACCGCGGCGAGGTGGAGCTGTGGTCCGGCACGATGTCGAAGGCGCTGGCCGGGTGCGGCGGGTATGTCGCGGGCAGTGCCGAGCTGATCCGGTTCCTGAAATACACCACGCCCGGTTTCGTCTACAGCGTCGGCATGACACCGATGAACGCGGCGGCCTCGGCGGCGGCGATCCGGGTGCTGCGCACCGATCCGGAACCGCTGGCGCGGCTGCGTCGCAATGCCGAACTGTTCCTGACGCTGGCCAAGGCCGCCGGGATCGACACCGGCGACAGCCACGACACGCCGATCATCCCGTGCATCGTCGGCGATTCGCTGAAGACGCTGAAGCTGTCGAACGCGCTGCTGCGGCGCGGGATCAACGTCAACCCGATCCTGTACCCGGCTGTCCCAGAAGATCTGGCGCGACTGCGCTTCTTCGTCACCGCCTGCCACAGCGAGCAGCAGATCCGCGAAGCCGTCGCCATCCTCGCCGAAGAACTGGCACTGCTATAAACGGTGACATGACATTGGACCCAGCCATCGCCGCCCGCCTCAAGCGCAACGAGGCAGGCCTGTTCGCCGCCGTCGCGCAGGAACGCGGCACCGGCGATGTGCTGATGGTCGCCTGGATGGACGACGAGGCACTGGCCCGCACCCTGGCCACCCGCAAGGCCACCTATTACTCGCGTTCGCGCGGCCAGTACTGGGTGAAGGGGGAGACCTCCGGTCACACCCAGTACGTGCACGAGGTGCGCCTGGATTGCGACGGCGACACCGTGCTGCTCACCGTCGATCAGGAGGGCGCGGCCTGCCACACCGGCACCCACACCTGCTTCGATGCCGATGTGCTGCTGGCCGCGAACGCCGAGGGCTGATCAGATCCCGGTGGACTCGCCCTTGGCGCGGGGGACACCGAGCCGGTCGGCCAGCTGGGTGGCCATCGCCTCGCCGAGATCGGCGAGGGTGGAGATCTGACCGGGGTCGAGGCCGTCGAAGACCAGCGAGCGGATCGCGTCGAGATATCCGGGCGCGGCCTCGACGACCTTCTGGTATCCGTCATCGGTGAGAACGGCCTGCACGCCGCGGCGGCCGGCGGTGACGGTGCGCTCGGCCCAGCCCATCCGCTCCAGCTTGGACACCACATGAGACAGTCGCGATAGCGATGCGTTTGCCCTGTGGGCAAGCTCACTCATCTGGAGCCGGTGTCCCGGCTCCTCCGACAGCAGCGACAGCACCCAGAATTCGAAGTGCGTGAGACCGGCCTCGCGTTGCAGCTGGGTGTCCAAAGTGCCCGGCAGGCGCGTCATCAACGCGACAATCGCCCGCCAAGCTCGCTGTTCTACTGGGTTTAGCCACTTCGTCACTGTGCGCCTTCTCTCGAGCCAAGTGACGTGTTCGTGCCCTGACAGTCACCCGCGCCCATGAGTTTGCCACGACTTCGCTCGACCGTCTGCGAGACACGAAATGACGTGAGGTCACTCACAGGGTGTCGGGGCGGCGTCCCTCGGTCGCGGGTGCGGTGCCGGTGTCACCGATCGCCTCGGCGGACGCGGCGGGCGAACCGCCCCGCACGACCGCCTTGGCTTCCGCCCGCCGCCGCCACCCGCGCCGCACCACCAGGTACACCACGGGCACGAAGATCAGCACGGCGATGATCGCGCCGGCCACCGAGGCGCCGCGGAAGGCGGGGGCGTCGACGTCCATGATGCGTTCGCCGGCGTGGGCGGCGTTGTTGCCGCCGAGCACCACCGTCAGGGTCATCAGGTTCGGAATCGCGAAGACCAGGGCCAGGACCACGGCCCCGCCCGCGATGACCTTGCCGCCGCGGCGTCGCCACACCAGGACCGCGACCAGCAGCAGAAACAACGGGATGGCGGTACACAGTCCGCCGTAGACCAGGCCCCAGCCGATGCCCTTGGAGAAGCTGCCGCCGACCATCTCACCGACGCGTTGGGCCCACCAGCGGGGGATGAACGCGGCGAGGATCAGATAGGCGACGATCAATACCACGACCAGGGCCGCACCCGCGATGATCCGGGTGCGCCAGGAGATCGTGGAGGTCCGCGTGTCCGGCGTGCGCTCGGGCGTGGTCATATCTCCAGCGTAGGTCGCGCGGGGACGACGGCGTGGACGCTCGGACGGTGTTTCGGCAGGAAAAGTGCCGGTCCGGGGCGTGCGCCCGGACCGGCGACGGATCACTTACCGCGTTCGCGCAGGAACGTCAGCGCCTCATCGGCGTGCACGTTGGCGCGCAGTTCACCGGTGATGACGGTGAGCACGGTGCGGTCGGTATCGATGACGAAGGTCTGGCGCTTGACCGGAGCAAGCTTGCCGAGCAAGCCACGCTTGACGCCGAACTGCTGGGCCACCACGCCGTCGGCATCCGACAGCAGCGGATAACCCAGCCGCTGTTTGTCGGCGAACCCGGCCTGGGTGTCGACCGCGTCGGTGCTGATACCGGCGCAACTCGCACCGACCGCGGCGAATTCCTCGGCCAGATCACGGAAATGGCAGGCCTCGGCGGTGCACACCGGGGTATTGGCAGCGGGGTAGAAGAAGAGCACGAGCGGCCCGTCGGCGAGCAACTCGTCGAGAGAACGCTTGGTGCCGGTGTGATCGGGGAGCTCGAACTGCGGAGCGAGCTGGCCAGTCTTCATGGATCGACCCTACCGGCGGGTGCGCCCATCGGCCTGTCGTAGCCGCCTGGGATGATGGACCGATGCAGGGCGCATCCCACCGCCAGGACACCACGGCCACCACCACCCGCGAACAGTTCCATCAGCTGGCCGCCGAGCATCGGGTGGTGCCGGTGACCCGAAAGGTGCTGGCGGACTCCGAGACTCCACTGTCGGCCTACCGCAAGCTGGCCGGCGACCGGGCAGGCACCTTCCTGTTCGAGTCGGCGGAGAACGGGCGCTCCTGGTCGCGCTGGTCGTTTATCGGCGCTGGCAGCCCGTCGGCGCTGACCGTGATCGACGGCGAGGCCGCCTGGCTCGGCGCCACCCCCGCCGACGCACCGTCGGGCGGCGATCCGCTCGACGCGCTGCATCAGACCCTGGAACTGCTGCGCACCGAACGCATGCCCGGGCTGCCGCCGCTGACCAGCGGCATGGTGGGCTACCTCGGCTACGACGCGGTGCGGCGGATGGAGCGGCTGCCGAACCTGGCCGCCGACGACCTGGGCCTGCCCGATCTGGTGTTGTTGCTGGCCACCGACCTCGCGGCCTTCGACCACCACGAGGGCGCCATCACCCTGATCGCGAACGCCGTCAACTGGAACGGCACCGCCGAACGGGTCGACGAGGCCTACGACGACGCCGTCGCCCGGCTGGACCGGATGACCGCGGCACTGGCCGCCCCCGCCGCGTCGACGGTCTCGGTGTTCGACCAGCCCGAACCGCAGTACCGCCGCCAGCGCACCACCGATGAATACGGCGCCGGAGTGCGGCGACTGGTCAAGGAGATCGAGGCCGGCGAGGCCTTCCAGGTGGTGTTGTCGCAGCGCTTCGAGATGGACTACGACGGCGCGCCGATCGATCTCTACCGGATGCTGCGCGCGTCCAACCCCAGCCCGTACATGTACATGCTGCACGTGCCCGACGGCTCCGGTGGCACCGCGTTCTCCATCGTCGGCTCCAGCCCGGAATCGCTGGTGACGGTGAAGGAGGGTGTGGCCACCACCCACCCGATCGCCGGGACCCGGTGGCGCGGCGCCACCGAGGAAGACGATCTGCTGCTGGAGAAGGGCCTGCTCGCCGACGAGAAGGAGAACGCCGAGCATCTGATGCTCGTCGACCTGGGCCGCAACGATCTGGGCCGGGTCTGCCAACCGGGGACGGTGCGGGTCACCGAATACCGGCATGTGGAGCGCTACAGCCACGTCATGCACCTGGTGTCCACGGTGTCCGGACGGCTGGCGCCGGGCAAGATCGCGCTCGACGCCGTGCGCGCCTGCTTCCCGGCGGGCACGCTCTCCGGTGCGCCGAAGGTGCGGGCGATGGAGCTGATCGAGGAACTCGAACCCAGCCGCCGCGGCGTCTACGGCGGCGTGGTCGGCTACCTGGACTTCGCCGGCGACGCCGACACCGCGATCGCCATCCGCACCGCGCTGCTCAAAGACGGCACCGCTTACGTCCAGGCCGGTGCGGGTGTGGTCGCCGACTCCGAACCCGAGTACGAGGACACCGAATCGCGGAACAAGGCGATGGCGGTGTTGCGGGCGGTCGCCGCGGCGAAGACCGTGCGGGCCTACCGCGCCGACGACGGCAACACCGGCGACACGGCTGCCGCGACCGGCGCGGACAGCGGTGAGGTATCCGCATGAGCGACGAGAACGATTCGGACACCGGCACCACGCAGCAGCAGGCAGCGGCGAGCTCGCCCGGCCGTAACCGTCCCGTCGTCCCGGTGGTGCTGCTGGCCGTGTCCGCGGCCGCGCTGTGGGGCGCCTCCCGGATGACGTGGGTGAGCGTGCGTTCCTCGGACGGACTCACCGAACCCCGCACCGACGACCTCGACGGCGGCACCTGGTTCGGCGCGCTCACCCCGCTGGCCCTGGTGCTGCTGGCCGCCATCGCCGCGGTGCTGGCCACCAAGGGCTGGCTGCGCCGCGTCGTCGGGGTGCTGGTGGCGCTGGTCGGCGCGGTCGTCGCGGTGCCCGCGCTGGCGCTGCTCACCGGCTCCGGCGCCACCGCCCAGCGCGCGGCCACCCTCGCCGAACTCCCGGGCCGCGCCCAGGTCGAGCAGGTGAGTACCGCCGCCGGGCCCGCGGTGCTGACCATGGCGGGCGCGCTGGCCGCGTTCGCCGCTGGTGTGCTGCTGGCCAGGATGCCGAAGGACAGCGCCCAGCTGTCGGCCAAATACGACAATCCGGTCGCCCGCCGCGCCGCCGCCACCGATCTGGTCGCCGGGCGTGGCGAAGGCGGCGACAGCACCGCCCCGCCCGTCACCGAACGAGTCCTGTGGGACGCGCTCGACGCGGGCACCGACCCCACCGAAGATCGCCCGCGGACCGGCCCCGATGACGACCCGTCCAGGCCCGACAGCAGGTGATCCGATGATCCGGCGACCCGGCACAGCACATGTGGCGGGCGCCCGCAACCCGGGTGCCAACCCCGGCGCACGCGCGCCACACCCGCCCCTTTACTCTTGATCAGCACCGGTGAGACAGCGCCTGGGGGGATTTCTCAGGCAGTGAGTCCGTCTCCCCAGAAAGGATTCGAGCCAGATGACGGTACTCGACTCGATTCTCGACGGGGTCCGCGCGGATGTGGCCGCACGGGAATCCCTGCTGGACTTCCAAGCCATCAAGGCCGCGGCCGCCGCCGCGCCGCCGCCGAAGGACGCGCTCGCCGCGCTGCATGAAGACGGCATCGGCGTCATCGCCGAGGTGAAGCGGGCCAGCCCCTCCAAGGGAGCGCTCGCCGAGATCGCCGACCCCGCCAGCCTGGCCAAGGCCTACGAAGACGGCGGCGCCCGCATCATCAGCGTGCTCACCGAGGGCCGTCGCTTCCACGGCTCGCTCGACGACCTCGACGCCGTCCGTGCCGCCGTGAACATCCCGGTGCTGCGCAAGGACTTCGTGGTCGGGCCGTACCAGATCCACGAGGCGCGCGCGCACGGCGCCGACGTCATCCTGCTGATCGTCGCCGCGCTGGAACAGGACACCCTGAGCTCGCTCATCGACCGCACCGAATCGCTCGGGATGACCGCCCTGGTCGAAGTGCACACCGAAGAAGAGGCCGACCGGGCCCTCAATGCCGGCGCCTCGGTCGTCGGCATCAACGCGCGCAACCTCAAGACCCTCGAAGTCGACCGCGACTGCTTCGCGCGGATCGCGCCGGGGCTGCCCACCGAGGTCATCCGGGTGGCCGAGTCCGGGGTGCGCGGTACCGCCGACCTGATGGCCTACGCGGGTGCGGGCGCGGATGCCGTGCTCGTCGGCGAAGGCCTGGTGACCAGTGGCGACCCGCGCGCCGCCGTGTCGCAGCTGGTGACCGCCGGCACCCACCCGTCCTGCCCGAAGCCCGCCCGGCGGGCGCGCTGATGGCCGCGACCCGGCTGCCCGCGGCCAGCGAGGGCGTCGCCCACCGCAGCGGACACGAACCCGATGGCGGCGGCCACTTCGGCGTCTACGGCGGCAGGCATGTGCCCGAGGCGCTGATGGCCGTCATCGAAGAGGTCACCGCCGAATACGACAAGGTGCGCAGCGACCGCGAGTTCCTGGGCGAACTCGACCGGCTGCAACGCGACTACACCGGCCGCCCCTCGCCGGTCTTCGAATGCACCCGACTGGCCGAGCACGCCGGCGGCGCCCGCATCCTGCTCAAGCGCGAAGACCTCAACCACACCGGCTCGCACAAGATCAACAACGTGCTGGGCCAGGCGTTGCTGGCCAAGCGCATGGGCAAGACCCGCGTCATCGCCGAGACCGGCGCCGGCCAGCACGGCGTGGCCACCGCGACGGCCTGTGCGCTGCTCGGGCTGGACTGCATCATCTACATGGGCGCGGTCGACACCGCCCGGCAGGCGCTCAACGTCGCCCGGATGCGGCTGCTCGGCGCCGAGGTCGTCTCGGTGACCACCGGCTCGCAGACGCTCAAGGACGCCATCAACGAGGCACTGCGCGACTGGGTCTCCAACGCCGACGACACCTACTACTGCTTCGGCACCGCCGCGGGCCCGCACCCGTTCCCGCTGATGGTCCGCGACTTCCAGCGCGTGGTCGGCATGGAGTCACGCGAGCAGGTGCAGGAGCTCACCGGCAGGCTGCCCGACGCCGTCGCGGCCTGCGTGGGCGGCGGCTCCAACGCCATCGGCATCTTCCACGCCTTCATCGACGATCCGGGCGTGCGCCTGATCGGCTACGAAGCCGCCGGTGACGGCGTCGAGACCGGCCGCCACGCCGCCACCTTCACCGGTGGCACACCCGGCGCGTTCCAGGGCGCCTACTCGTACCTGTTGCAGGACGAGGACGGCCAGACCATCGAATCGCATTCCATCTCCGCCGGACTCGACTATCCCGGCGTCGGCCCCGAGCACGCCTACCTCAAGGACACCGGCCGCGCCGAATACCTGCCGGTCACCGATACCGCCGCGATGGACGCGCTGCTGCTGCTCAGCCGCTCCGAAGGCATCATCCCGGCGATCGAATCCGCGCACGCGGTGGCGGGCGCGCTCGAGCTCGGCAAGCAGCTCGGCCCGGGCGCGATCATCCTGGTGAACCTGTCCGGTCGCGGCGACAAGGACATGGACACCGCGGCCCGCTGGTTCGGGCTGTTCGACGACGACGCCGCCGAAGGCAAGGGGAACGGGTAGTGAGCCAGCAGTCCAGACTCGCCGACACCTTCGCGGCCTGCCGCGCCGAACACCGCGCCGCCCTGATCGGCTACCTGCCCGCCGGCTACCCGGATCTGGACGGCTCCATCGCCACCGTGCGCGCCATGGTCGAGGCCGGCTGCGACATCGTCGAGGTCGGTGTGGCCTACTCCGATCCGGTGATGGACGGGCCGACCATCCAGCAGGCCGCCGAGCAGGCGCTGCGCAACGGAGTGCGGGTGCGCGATGTGTTCTCCGTGGTCGAGGCCGTCACTGCGGCCGGTGCCCAGGCCGTGGTGATGAGCTACTGGAACCCGGTGCTCAAGTACGGCGTGGACCGGTTCGCCCGGGACCTCGCGGCCGCGGGCGGCGCCGGCATCATCACCCCGAACCTGATCCCCGACGAGGCCGACGAGTGGTTCGCCGCTTCGACCGCCCATGATTTGGACCGGATCTTCCTGGTCGCTCCGTCCTCGACCGAGGAGCGCCTGGTCAAGACCCTGGAGGCTTCGCGCGGATTCGTCTACGCCGCCTCCACCATGGGCGTGACCGGCGCCCGTGACGCCGTGTCCTCGGCCGCGCCCGCGCTGTGTGCCCGGGTCCGCGCACACTCCGACATCCCGATCGGTGTGGGTCTCGGCGTGCGTTCCGGTGCCCAGGCCGCCGAGATCGCCGCCTACGCCGACGGCGTGATCGTCGGTTCGGCGTTGGTCACCGCGGCCGCCGAGGGCTTGGACGCGGTGCGGACGCTGACGGCCGAGCTGGCCGACGGCGTGCGCTCGGCGACCGTCGCGTCCTGACCCGAAGGCACACCGCCGGGCTCCTCGACTACGGTTGCCCCCGTGACCTTACGAGTCCTGGCAGACAGTGTTTCCAGCATCGGCACGCGCGGTGACGGCGTTCTGAGCGCAGGCGCCGCCGACGTGCTCGCCTATATCCCGAGCCCGCCGCAGGGCGTATGGCAGATCGGGCCGTTCCCGCTGCGGGCCTACGCGCTGTGCATCATCGTCGGCATCATCGTCGCCATCTGGTGGGGTGAGCGGCGCTGGCGCGAACGCGGCGGGCAGCCGGGCGCGGTGCTGGATGTGGCGATGTTCGCCGTCCCGTTCGGTCTCATCGGCGGCAGGCTCTACCACGTCGCCACCGACTGGCAGAAATACTTCGGCGCCGACGGCAACCCGATGGACGCGCTCAAGATCTATCAGGGCGGCCTCGGCATCTGGGGCGCGGTGTTCCTCGGCGGTATCGGCGCCTGGATCGGCTGCCGCGTCTACAAGATCCCGCTGCCCGCCCTCGGCGACGCGATCGCACCGCCGATCCTGCTGGCCCAGGCCATCGGCCGCCTCGGCAACTACTTCAACCAGGAACTCTACGGCCGCGAGACCGAGGTGCCCTGGGGCCTCGAGATCTACCAGCGCTTCGACGACCAGGGCCGCCTGGACATGATGAACGGCGTCTCCACCGGCGTGGTGGAGAAGGTCGTGCACCCGACATTCCTGTACGAGCTGCTGTGGAACGTGCTGGTGGTGCTGCTGCTGGTCTACATCGACAAGCGTTTCCGCATCGGCCACGGCCGCCTGTTCGCGCTCTACGTCGCCGGCTACAGCTTCGGCCGCTTCTTCGTCGAACTCATGCGCGACGACGAAGCCACCCACATCGCCGGCATCCGCATCAACTCCTTCACCTCCGCGCTGGTCTTCCTCGCCGCCATCGCCTACTTCGTGTTCGCGACGAAGGGCCGCGAGACCCCGGCGCAACTGCAGCCCGGTGCGGAGAAGCGTCCGTGGCCGTGGCAGATCGGCGCGCTGCGCCGGGCTGGGGCGGAGTCGGCGGCGGCGGACAAGGGCGCGGCTGAGGGCGAGGAGGCCGGAACGGCAACCGACCTGGCCAAGGACGGGAAGTCCGAGAAGGGCGTGGAGTCCGACGAGGATGCGAAGTCCGGGAAGGACGCGGAGTCCGGCAAGGATGCGAAGTCCGAGAAGGGCGTGGAGTCCGACGACGATGCGAAGTCCGGGAAGGACGCAGAGTCCGGCAAGGACGGGAAGTCCGAGAAGGCCGCGGAGACCGGCAAGGGCGCGAAGTCCGGCGAGGCCGACGAGCCCAGCGATACCGAATCCGGCAAGGACGCCGATTCCACCGAAACCGCCGAGGCGAAGAAGGGCGGCTAGTTCGGGCGACAGCGGCGGCCGTCCCCGACAGAATGGGCGGTAGGCCCGCGCGATCGGCGGGCCGGGATACGCACCGGGGGGCGGCACGGGCGCCCGGGAGAGCAGGAGGACGCGAGTGGCCGAGTCGGATCAGCATGCGCCGGGAGCCGGGGGACCGCAGTACGGTCCGCCCGGCACCGGGCCGAGTCTGCGCAAGGCCACCGATCCGCAGCCGTCGCATCCGGGTGATCAGGCGTACCCGGCCGACGGCGGCCCGGGCCGGCCGGTGAACTTCCCGCCGCAGCCCGCCGGTCCGCGCCCCACGAGGGCCTTCCCGCCGATGGCGAGCGGAATGCATCCCGGGATGCCGCCCGGTATGCCCGGCCCGATGCCCATGGGCGTGCCGGGCGGGTTCGTGATGTCGATCGGCGATATCGGCATCTCCGAGGATTCGGTCACCACCCCGGCGGGCACCATGCCGCTGCGGGGCGCGGTGTGGACGATCACCGATATGTCGCAGACCTCGGAGAAGATTCCGACCTATGCGGTGGTGCTGGCGATCCTGTTCTTCCCGCTGTGTTTCCTCGGCCTGCTGTTCTTGCTGGTCAAGGAGCGGACGACGGTCGGTTATGTGCAGGTCACCGTCACCAGCGAGGGTCGCTACCACTCGACGATGATCCCGGTGCAGAATCAGCAGACGTTCCCGATGTTGCTGCACCAGGTGAACTACGCCCGCTCACTCAGCGCGCGGTGAGCCACCACACGCCGCACTCGGCATGGCCAACGCGCCGGTAGTCCCGGTCAGGACTAGGCTCGACTCGTGATGCGACGGACGAAGATTGTGTGCACCCTCGGACCGGCCACTGCCACCGAGGACCGTATTCGAGAACTCGTCGAGAGCGGTATGGACGTAGCGCGGCTGAACTTCAGCCACGGTGAGCACTCCGACCATGCCGACAACTACAAGAAGGTGCGGCAGGCCTCCGACCATGTCGGCCGCGCCGTCGGCATTCTCGCCGATCTACAGGGCCCCAAGATCCGCCTCGGCCGCTTCATCGAAGGCCGGACGGTCTGGGCGACGGGCGAAGAGGTGCGCATCACCGTCGACGACGTCGATGGCACCCACGACCGCGTCTCGACCACCTACAAAGAACTCGCCGCCGATGCCAAGCCCGGCGACCGACTGCTCGTCGACGACGGCAAGGTCGGCCTGACCGTCACCGCCGTCGACGGCAACGACGTGGTCTGCCGGGTCACCGAGGGTGGCCCCGTCAGCAACAACAAGGGCGTCTCGCTGCCCGGCATGGACGTGTCGGTGCCCGCGCTGTCGGACAAGGACATCGAGGACCTGGAGTTCGCCCTGAAACTGGGCGTCGACTTCATCGCGTTGTCATTCGTGCGTTCGCCCTCGGATGTCGAGCTGGTGCACGACGTGATGGATCGCGTCGGCCGCCGCGTCCCGGTGATCGGCAAACTGGAAAAGCCCGAGGCCATCGACAACCTCGAGGCCGTGGTGCTCGCCTTCGACGCGGTGATGGTCGCGCGCGGTGATCTCGGTGTGGAGCTGCCGCTCGAGCAGGTGCCGATCGTGCAGAAGCGCGCCATCCAAATGGCAAGGGAGAACGCCAAACCCGTCATCGTGGCGACCCAGATGCTGGAGTCGATGATCGACAACTCCCGCCCCACCCGGGCCGAGGCCTCCGACGTCGCCAATGCCGTGCTCGACGGCGCCGACGCGGTGATGCTCTCCGGTGAAACCTCGGTCGGCAAGTACCCGATCGAGACCGTGCGCACCATGGCGCGCATCGTGCACGCGGTGGAGACCGAATCCACCCGGGTGCCGCCGCTGACGCATGTGCCGCGCACCAAGCGCGGTGTCATCTCCTACGCGGCCCGCGATATCGGCGAGCGGCTCAATGCCAAGGCGCTGGTGGCGTTCACCCAGTCCGGGGACACGGTGCGCCGGCTGGCCCGCCTGCACACCCCGCTGCCGCTGCTGGCGTTCACCCCGCTGCCGGAGGTGCGCAGCCAGCTGGCCTTGACGTGGGGCACGGAAACGTTCATCGTGCCTACCGTGGACAGCACCGACGCCATGATCAAGCAGGTCGATCAGGCGCTGCTGAGCATGAACCGGTACCAGAAGGGCGACTTGGTGGTTATCGTCGCGGGCTCCCCGCCCGGTACCGTCGGTTCCACGAACCTGATCCACGTGCACCGTATCGGTGAGGAGGACCATTAGAGTGAGCGTTTCGCTTGACGACTCCGTCGGCGTCGATGTGACGCGGGCGCAGCGTACCGATCTGGACGTACTGCTGGAACTGCTGGATCTGGAACAGATGGACGAAGACGTCTTCGTCGGTCAGCACCCGGAGAAGGTGTGGAGCCGCACGTTCGGCGGGCAGCTGGTGTCGCAGGCGATCATGGCCGCGGGCCGGACGGTCGGTGACCGTCCGGTGCACGCGGTCAACGCGCATTTCGTGCGCGGCGGCGATGTGAAGAAGCCGATCGAGTACCGGGTCGACCGGCACCGCGACGGCCGCTCCTTCGCCAACCGGACCGTCACGGCCAGCCAGGACGGTCAGGAACTGTTCGTGATGCTGGCCGCGTTCCAGGACTGGGGCAAGGGCCTCGAGCATGCCCATCAGCAGCCCGAGGTCCCCGATCCGGAGACGTTGCCGCGGGTGGAGGAGAGCTTCGAAGGCTTGGAGGACAAGCTGGAGATGTTCGTCAACGCCCCGCATCCGATCGATATGCGCTACACCAACGATCCGGCCTGGATCCTCAAGGGCACCGGCGAACGGCTCAACCACAACCGGGTGTGGATGCGCGCCGACGGCACCCTGCCCGACGATCCGCTGATCCACGTGGCGACCCTCGGTTACTCCTCCGACACCACGGTGCTGGATTCGATCATCACCACCCACGGGCTGTCGTGGGGCTTGGACCGGATCGTCGCGGCCACGGTGAACCACTCGATCTGGTTCCATCGCCCGTTCCGCTTCGACGACTGGGCCCTCTACGCCACCGAGTCCCCGGTCGCGGCCGGTTCGCGTGGCCTGGCCACCGGTCGCTTCTACTCGCGCAGCGGTGAGCTGCTGGCCACGACGGTGCAGGAAGGGCTCATCCGCCACTTCCCGTCCCGGCGCTGATCTGCCCGGCCGGCGCCCGCGCAATGCTCGGGCGCCGGCCGAAAGGCCACGGCGGGGCCGGGATTCGGCGCCGGCTCAGATGCGTTCGATGGTGGGGTAGAGGTCGACGTCGGTGCGCTGATGGGCGCGGATGCGCAGCGGCACCTGCTGTGTGGTCGCCGAGGCGATACCGGACCGCAGCCGCGATTGCAGCGCGGCCATATCGGTATCGGTGAGTTCGGTGGGATCGCCGACCAAGCTGAGGGCGATCTCATAGGTACCGTATCCGGTCGGCGGCGCATCGGAATTCTCGGCGCGCCAATGAGTTTCGAATTCCGCGTGGAGTGGGTCGTCCGGGGCCGCCGGTAGTGTGAAACGCCAGGCGAAGACGTCACGATCGAGTAGGTGATCGTCGAGCGCCGTGCGCACGGCCTCGACGATGCGTTCGAGGTTTTCCGGTGTCACATAAACATGGAGCGAAACATCCGAAATGCGTTTCGGCATGTCTGATTCCTGTCGTGTGTGCGGAGGGCGCCACCGGGTCGAAACGTCGACGGCGGAGGTCTTTTCGCGGGAGTGTAGTCCTTTCCCGCGCGGGCGTCAGGCATACCAGCCCGTGCGCTGGGCGGCCAGAAAAGTCGCCAGCGGGGCGGGGCCGTGCGCCGGTTGCAGCACCAGGCCCGAATGCTCGTCCTCTTCGGGCTGCGGGGCGCCGGTATCGAGGGCGAGCAGCAGCGGCAGCAGGGCTTCGGCGATGCGGTCGCCGACGGCGCAATAGGCCGGTTCCGACAGCCCCACCGGGTCGGCGATGTTCTCCCGGCCGACCAGCGACAAGTCGTTGCGGGCCTGATGCAATTCGGCCACCGTCCGCGCACCGGTGACCTTGGCGATGCGGTGCGCCTCGAGCAGGGTGAAGGTGCGCGCGGCGGCCCCGAAGGCCATGCCCGCGGCCTGATCGCGGATCTGCTCGGTCATCGCCAGCACCAGGTCGGCGCGGTCGATGTGCTCGGGCTTGAGTTTGCGGGCGCGGAAGTTGTCCGGATCGGCGCCGAGGCCGGCGATGGTCTGCGCGGCCAGCGGTTCGATCGGGAATCCGACCAGTGCGCGGGTGCCCGCGCTCTCCGCGGTGAGGTCGGTGAGGCCGTGTTCGATCGCGATGGCGCGAGCGAGCCGTTCGGCAATCGCCGACCGGCACACATTGCCATTACAGACGAACAGGACGTGCATGCGGATACGGTAAATCCCCTGATTACCGACTAGAAGTACGAAAAGTGCAATATCACACTCGCTCGGCCACATATTCATCTGCGATTAGTGCGCTGTACACAAACGCCGCGCGCGATCGAATCGCCGTTCGGGTGTGTCGCGAGTGTTTCACCGGTACGTCCCGATGGAGATCATCGCACGGAATCGTCCGGGTAGTAATCGGTTTCGCTCACCACCGGTGGGAATGCCGCCGGTGTGCCATGCACCCGGCCGCGGGTGGAGAACATGCGCCCGCGGCTGGCGGTCACCGGCGCGAACCGGGCCAGGCCCGTCGGGGTGCTCATGTCGTCGTACATGGCGTCGATGCCGCCGCGCGCGAAGTAGGCCTCATGCCAGAACCCGGTCCCACCCGAATCACGCAGGAACTGCTGCCACCAGTCCCGATGCGGGGCCGACCGGGTCCAGTGTTCCAGGCTGTCGAGATCACGCCAGTACTGCCGCGCACCCCAATGCGGCGGGAACAGCGACCAGACGACGTCCTCGTGCAGCAGCAACCCATCGGGCCGGTCGCGATGCGACTGATACAGCTTCGGCCCGACTCCGAGCAGCCGCAGCATCCCCCGCGGCTTGTTGACCCGCATCCCCAGGTAGATCACCACGAGGTCCGGATACCCCGACAGATCCACCGTCGCCCTGCTCACCCGCATGCGTAACCTCCACGACGTCGTAGGGGAGTACGGAACGAGGTCCGTTGCGGTTCACACCACCAGCCGCGCGCGTGCGGTGGGTGATCCGGCAGGTGAGCGTCTGCGCCTTCGTGCACGCCGGATCGCGAAGACTACACCGACACCCACGTGCACGGTGATGGTGAGCAACAGCAGTTGCGAGCAGAGGTTCGCCAGGCCGGTGGTGGCCGTGAAGAACGACAGCAGCTGGGCGGCGGCCAGGAGTGGGATGTTGGCGTAACCGAAGCCGGTGTGGAAGCGGCGCAACCGGTTGCCTTTCGGCGGAAAACCGTAGGTGGTGACGCCGAGTTGGGCGTGAATGATGAGCAACACCTGGTAGACCGCCTGCGCCAGGGCGGCCCAGTCGTAGCCGGCGGATGGGCCGGTCGAGGGGCTCACCGTCGTCGCGATCAGCAGCGGAAACGCGATCCAGCCGAGAACACGGGTGGCGCTGGTGATCCGGCCCGCGGGCAACGGTGCGATTGCCGGTGGGCGGGGCACCCAGTGCGCGGTGACGACGACCCCGGCGACGAAGATCAATTCGCCGATATTGCCCAGCAGCAGGGAGTTCGCCGCCAAGGACGCCGCGACGGTCATGATCGCGGCGGTGATCAGCAGCGGCAGGTAGCGGTGCCGCAGCCACAGGGCGACGGCGATGACCAGCACGAAAACCCCGGTGATGACCACGGGCAGGGCTTCGGTCTCGGGCGCGGGAATATTGCTGTAGCGCACGGTCCCTGCCCACTGCTGCGGTTGCAGCGACAGGCCGATCACGTCGTTGGCGACGCCCAGCCCGATCGCGCAGGCCGTCAACGCCCAGGTGGTGATCTTCGCCCGCCGCGACCGTGCCCACGCCACGTCGGCCCGGTCCGCGACCGCACGTGCCCACGGAATCAGCAGGGGAGTGAGGACCGCATGGATGAGGTAGCGCGGCACGCTCAGTAGTTCGAGCAACGCGCCCGTCCCGATCGCCCGGCCCGCGCCGATGACGGCGTTGTCGTAGATCAGCGCCAGGCACAGCAGTAGCGGGATGATCAGCAACCTGTTTCTGGTGCGCAGGAACCACCGCAGGCACAGACAGGCCAGCACGAGGTGGCCCGCGGCGGTCACCTCGAACAGCACCGAGACAGTCATCGAACTTCTTTCGCAGGGCGGCGGACGCGCCCGGATCACGCGTCCAGCGCGACACGATAATATGACGACACGGTGTCATAAAAATCGGGTGTAGCGTCGCCCGGACCCGGGTGAAGGAGAGATGAGTTGCCCAAGATCACCGGCTCGTCGGTGGCCGAGCATCGCGCCGAGGTCGAGCAGCGGCTGATCCGGGCGTTCGGCGACCTGCTCGCCGAACGCGGATACGAGCGGCTCACGCTACGTGATGTCGCCGAACGCGCCGGCGTGTCGCGCAGCTCGATCTACAACTATCACCGCGACAAAACCGCGCTGTTGCTCGTTTGGGCCCGCGATCAGGTGGACCGGTACATGCGGCTGCTGGACCACGAACTCGCCGGCACCGACGACCCCGCGGAACATCTGCGGATCGTGGTGGTGACGGTGCTGTCGCAGTTCGCGCTGTCGACCTCGAGCGCCCAGAGCCTGGCCGCGGCCCTGCCGCCCGAGCAGCGCGACGTCATCCTCGACCACGTCACGCCCATCCGGGAGCGGCTGTGCGAGATCGTCGAACGTGGCATGGCCGAGGGAGTCTTCCGGGCCGATCAGGACCCCGGCGCCACCGCCGAGATGATCCTGGCCTGCCTGGAAACCCAGCGTTTGCGGCTGGCTCGCGGAGCGGACCTGGCCGGGGCGGTGCGACAGGTCTTGCCGTTCCTGCTCTTCGGAGTCACCCGGCAAGACCCCGGCGAGCCGCAGACCACCTGATCGCGGCTCGCAGCGGATGCCGTTGCCCACCAAGGCATCTCAGGGCTGCGCTGCCTCGCCGGTGAGCTGGGCGGTGGCCTCGGCCTTGATCTGCTCGAACTGCGCACCCATCCGGGCGGCCAGCGCCTGCGCCGCCGACAGCGGCCGCACCATCACCATGAAGTCGTCGATCTTGCCGTCGTCGTCGAAGTGCAGGAAATCGCAGCCGGTCAGCTTCTTGCCGTCCACACTCGCCTCGAACACGAACGCATGGTCACGCCCGTTCGGATCCGCGATCTCGCGCACATACCGGAAGTCCTCGAACACCCGGATCACCGCGCGCAGGATGGCCGCGGTGATCGCCTTGCCCGGATACGGCCGGAACGCCACCGGGCTGGTGAAGACCACGTTCTCGGCCAGCAGCGCCTCGATCGCGGCGTCGTCACGGGCTTCCACCGCCGCACGGAACGGATGCATGCTCCCGCCTTTCCTAGGCAATTAGTTGAGTATGTAGCTCGAACATTAGTGAGCGCTGAAGCGAGTGTCCAGAGGTGGATTGGACAAGAAACTGAATAGTCTCGTTGCCTGCTACATTGTGCTGGTGGCGCTACGTGACGCGATTCTGGCCGCCCTGCTCGACGGCGAGGCCTCCGGCTACGAGCTGGCCAAGAGCTTCGACGCCTCGGCGGCCAACTTCTGGACCTCGACCCCGCAGCAGCTGTACAAGGAACTCGAGCGCATGGCCGCCGACGGGCTCATCGAGACCCGCGTGGTCCAGCAGGAGCGCCGCCCCAACAAGCGCCTGCACACCATCACCCCCGCCGGCCGCGCCGCGCTGCGCGAATTCCTCGACACCCCACCCAAACCCACCGCCATCCGCGACGAGATGCTGGTGCAGGTGCAAGGCATGGACACCGCCGACGCCCCCGCGGTCCGCGCCTCCATCGCCGAGCGCCTGGACTGGTCGACCGCGAAATTGGCCCGCTACGAACGCCTGCGCCAGCGCCTGCTGGACGGCCGCAGCGAACAGGCCTACCTCGCCGAAGCCGACCGCATCGGCCCCTACCTGACCCTGCTGCGCGGGATCTCCTTCGAGCAGGAGAACATTCGCTGGGCCGAGTTCGCGCTCGCCGCGATCGATCGGCGCATCACCACGTCCGCCTGACCGGCCGAGTTCGGTCGGTTGCCGAAATGCTGGCGACACCGGCGGTACGGCATCGAGATATATGGGCCATTAAGGGTATTCACCGCAAGGTGAGTGTCGTCTCGGATTCGATGCGGGTCAGCTTGTGCGGATTGCGGACGAAGTAGAGACCGGTGATGCGCCCGTCCTCGACTCGGAACGCCATGACCCCGTCGACCTCGCTGTCCAGCCGGAAAACCAATGCCGGGCTGCCATTGAGGATGATCGGGTCGATGGTGATCGTGGCCTCGGTCCTGCCGATGCCGCCGAGGATGTAGCGGCACACATTCGCGGCGCTGACGACGGGCCGCAGCGCCGCCTGCTTCACGCCGCCGCCGTCGCTGACCAGCACGACCTCGGGTGCGAGCACGTCCAGCAGCGCCTGCGGATCGCCGGATTCGAGGGCACGCCGGAACGACTCCAGTGCCGCACGGGTATCGCCGGCCGACACCACCGATCGTGGCCGGCGGGCCTGCACGTGTTTGCGGGCGCGGTGGGCGATCTGACGCACGGTGGCAGGGGATTTGTCGACAGCGGCGGCGATCTCGTCGTACCCGATGTCGAACACCTCACGCAGCACGAACACGGCGCGTTCGGTGGGCGTCAGCGTTTCGAGGACGAGCATCAGCGCCATCGACATGCTATCGGCGAGTTCGACGTCAGCGGCCACATCCGGTGTGGTGAGCAGCGGCTCGGGCAGCCAGGGCCCGACATAGGACTCCCTGCGGCGGCTGATGGTGCGCAGCCGGTTGAGCGACTGCCGCGTCGTGATCCGCACCAGATACGCGCGCGGATCACTCACCTGATCCAAGTCGACGGCGGTCCAGCGCAGCCACGTCTCCTGAAGCACGTCCTCGGCGTCGACAGCCGAGCCGAGCATCTCGTAGGCGACAGTGAACAGCAGGTTGCGATGAGTGAGGAACGCGTCGGTCGCCGGGTCGGTGACGTCCCGGCCGCTGTCCCTCGCAGCCGGCTCAGATGGGCGGCCTTTATCTCGCGGAGTGTTCACGGGCAATGTCCTCGTCGTCAGTAGCGGTGACTCTACGCATCCGGTGACGGCCCGTCCGCAGTCGAACCGGCCGTCACCGGATGGCTGGCCCGGGCAGCGAATGCCGGGGCAGGCAGCGTCTGCCGTTCGGGTCAGGGAGTCAGGATGACCTTGCCGACGATCTCGCCACCCACGGCGCGGACGTCGACGGTGTCCGCCTCGGCCCGCAGCCGCGCGGCCACTGTGAATCCCAGCTCACGGACCTCGGCCTGAGCCGCCAGCTCGGCGACTTGGGCGATCCGTTGCGCGGCGCGGGCATGAACGATGGGCAGTTCGGACAGCGAAAGTCGTTCGGTGGCTGCGATCTTCAGCTCTCCGGCGTCGACGCGGGCAGCCAGCTCGGCGAGCTGCGCGGCATCGGCGTAGGCGAAGGGCCGCAATGCCCGGATCCCGCGGCCGACGTCCTGCGTGAGGGGAGTGGTCGTGCTGACAAAGGCCCCACCGTCGGCGACCAGGTCCGCCAGCGCCATGTTTTCCTCTGGGCTGCTGGGCGCGAGGTTCAGCACCACGTCGAACCGTTCTTCGTCGACTGCCCGCACCACGGGTGTGCGGGTGTAGTCGATGATCCGTTGCGCGCCGTAGGAGCGGGTGCGGTCACGGCTGCGCGGACCGGCGGTCGCGGTGACGATCGCACCGGCGTGCACGGCGAGCTGCACGGCGTACCCGCCCACCGCACTGCCCGCACCATTGATCAGCACACTCTGTCCCGGTCGCAGATCGGCGTGTTCGAACAACGACTGCCACGCCGTGAGCCCGACCAGAGGCAGGGCCGCGGCGTCGGCGAGGTCGACGGTGCGGGGAGCGGGAGCCAGTATCCCGGCGGGCGCGGCGACGTACTCGGCGGCCGCACCGGGTGCGGTCACCGGCAACACCGCGATCACCGCGTCTCCGGCATGTACCGCACTGCCTTCATAGACGCTGCGCTTGCCTTATCCGCTTCGGTCATCGGGGTTCTCCTTCGGTTCACCGGATTCGGCACACCAGACACCGCCCGTTCCTCTGTTGTGACAGCGGGTGAGGCAGATCACTGGCCGAGCGCCATGGCGAAGCGGGCGGTGGCGCACGTCACGTCGATGCGGCTGTCACGCGGCTGGGGCCTGCGGTGTCTGATGCCCGACCGCACGCACTAGAAGGAGAACTCCATGAACCTCGCCCTCTGGATCATCACCGGGCTGCTTGCCGCACTAGCCCTGTTCGGCGGTGCCACCAAGGCGTTCATGCCCAAGGACAAGCTCGACGAACTCGGCCGGAAATCCGGTGGCGGCTGGACCGAACACGCGAGCGCAGGCTTCGTCCGAACCCTCGGCGGCCTCGAGATCCTGGCCGCGGCAGGCCTGATCCTGCCCGCGACGCTCGACATCGCACCGGTCATGGTGCCGATCACCGCCGTCTGCTGGGTCCTGTTGATGATCGGCGCGATGATCACCCACGCGCGCTACGCCCAGTACAAATACGTCGCGCTCAACGCCGTCTACCTCGCCGCAGCCGCCTTCGTGGCCTGGGGCCGCTTCGGGCCGGAGTCGTTCATCGGCTGATCCGGGCCGGCTGCCGCATGGACCGGTCGACGCGCTCGTCGATTCTGCGACAATCGAGTTCGGAGCAGCGATGACCGAGCATCCGGTGCAACGGCGGTGAGCTGTGCGGGGGCCGGAGTCCGTTCGTCGACGCGGGCGATCGGCCGGTGTAGTGAAATGAGCACGATGAATACCACCATTGCCGGCCCGCACCCCGACCGCGATCGCGTACAACGCCGCGTGCTCGCCGTCCTGGTCGTCGCCCAGATCCTGTCGGGGGCGGGTTTGGCCGCCGGTATCACGGTGGGGGCGCTGCTGGCCCAGGACATGCTCGGCTCGACCGGGTGGGCCGGGCTGCCCAGCGCGCTGTTCACGGTCGGTTCGGCGGCGGCCGCGGCCGGCGTCGGGCGGATCTCGCAACGATCGGGTCGCCGGGCGGGTTTGACGGTGGGTTATCTCGTCGGTGCGGTCGGCAGCTTCGGCGTCGTCCTGGCCGCGGTCGCCGGGAATGTGGCGCTGCTGTTCACGGCGTTCCTGGTCTACGGCGCGGGCACCGCGACCAGTCTGCAAGCCCGCTACGCCGGTGCCGACCTGGCGCGGTCGGCGCACCGAGCGCGCGCGATCAGCACCGTCCTCGTCGCGACCACGGTCGGCGCCGTCGCGGGCCCGAACCTGGTCACGGTGATGTCGAATCTCGCCGAGGGCTGGGGAATCCCGCCGCTGTCCGGGCCTTTCGTCCTTTCCGGCCTGGCCTACGCGCTCGCCGGGATCGTGCTGTGGGCGCTGTTGCGGCCGGACCCACTGCAACTGGCGCGCGCGAATGCCCCCGCCGAGGATCCCACCACCGCGGCAACGGGCATCATCGAGCCGCGACGCACCCCGGCGCCGGTCGTGCTCGGTGCGACGATCATGGTGCTGACCCAGCTGGTGATGGTCGCCATCATGACCATGACCCCGATTCACATGCAGCACCACGGCCACAGCGTGGGCGCGGCCGGATTCGTCATCGCCATCCATGTCGCGGGCATGTACCTGCCGTCGCTGCTGTCGGGAGTGCTGGTCGACCGATTCGGAGCCGGTCGTATCGCGGTGGCCGCGGCACTCACCCTGGTGGCCGCCGGCGTCGCCGCAGCCCTGGCCCCGCCATCATCGATGGCCGCTCTGGCGGTCGCGCTCGGGCTGCTCGGTCTGGGCTGGAACCTGGGCCTGGTCGCCGGCACCACCATGCTCACCGACGCCGTCCCCCTCGCCACCCGCGCCCGCACCCAGGGCGCCGTCGACCTGTGCATCGCCCTAGCCGGCGCGGGCGGCGGCCTCGGCTCCGGACTGATCGTCGCCACCACCGACTATCCAGGACTCGCCCTCATCGGCGCGGTCCTCTCACTGGCCATCGTCCCGGCCCTGGCCATCACCGCCCGCCGGCATGCTCGCAGTGGTTGACCCGCAACGCCCGAGTTTCGGGCTGCTCGAGAGGACTGTTTTGGCGAATACGTAATCGTATGTCGGTCAAGAACTTTCGCGCACCCTCACCTGGCGCCGACGATGCGTAATGCCATGTCGGCGTAGGCACTTCCGATGTCCTCC
>NZ_BAFY01000098.1 GCF_000308555.1 Nocardia cyriacigeorgica NBRC 100375
AGGCGACGATCCACATCTTCGCCGCTCCGGTGGTGTCCAAACCGGGTGTGCCCGTCAGTGATTGCAGCATGCCGGCGCGGGTGGCGAAGTCCACCGGACGCCGGTTGTCCGGGTCGACGAGCGAGTCCTCCCACAGCTCGCAGCCCTGATAGACATCCGGGATGCCGGGCCCGCACAGTTGCAGCAGCTTCTGCGACAGCGCATCCGACCAGGCATGCGGAGCCAGCTCGTGCACCAGATCGCCGAGCCCCGAGCCGACCGGGCCGTCGATCACCGCGTCGATCCAGGTGTGCACGGCGGCCTCGAATTCGGGGTCGGGTTCCTCCCAGGACGTGTGCTCGCCTGCCTCCCGAATCGCCTTCTCCGCGAACCGGTGCAGCCGATCCCGCAGGCCGGGAACCGAGGCGGCGGGACGGCCGTCGGCGGGCCACACCCCGAACATGTTCTGCAACAGGAACAGCGCCGTCGCGCCGTCGGGGGCGGGGGTGAGCTCCAGCCAGGTCGCCACCGATCGCGCCCACCGCGTCGCCACCTGGGACAGCACCCCGATGCGGGCGCGCACATCCTCACCGCGTTTGGTGTCGTGGGTGGACAGTGTGGTCATGGTGGCGGGCCAGCGTTGGGCGCGTTCGCTGTTGGCGAGATGGAACTCGTTGAGCGAATGCCCGAACCGGGCCGGGTTGCCGCCCACCTCCTGCAGGGAGACCAGCCGCGCCGCCCGGTAGAACATGGTGTCCTCGACGGCCTTGGCGGTGATCGCGCCACCCACCTGGCTGAACCGCACCGCCGCCTCGCCGCCCGCGGCCAGCGCCGCCACCAGCACCGACAGCGGCGCGGTGAGTTCGCTGTTGCGTCGTTCCACATCCGCGACGACGGCCCCCGTCATCCCGGCCAGCGGCGTGTAATCCACCCGGTACACCGGCAGGAACGCCAGCACCTCGATGGTGGCGTTGGTCAGCGCCATATCGCTGATCCCGGAGGCGTCGAAACCGTTCACGCCGGCGTCGCGTTTGACCGCCGCCACCAGCCGCCGGATCTCCGGGGCCAGAATGCTCTCGGCCACCGCGCGTTTGATGCGGTGCTGTTTCTCGCCGATCCAGGCGCGGTCGCTGCCGTGGCCGGCGAAATGCTGCGACAGTTCGGTCAGCGTCTGCTCACCGTCGGGGTCGATCAGCACGCCGCCGATATCGGCGAGCGCGTCGTAGCCGGTGGTGCCGTCGATGGGCAGCGTCGCGTCGAGGGGTTCGCGGTTGGCGAGGATCTTCTCCACCAGCAGCAGCCGGTGCGGTCCGATGAGGCTGCGCAGCCGGGAGAGATAGGCCGCCGGATAGGACAGCCCGTCGGGATGGTCGACGCGCACACCGTCGATCAGATCGTGTTCACACCAGGCCGCGAGCTCGCGGTGGGTGGCCTCGAACACCTCGGGATCTTCCTGACGCAACGCCGCCAGCCCGCTCACCGCGAAGAACCGGCGATAGCTGCACAACCCGGCCTTCCAGCTCACCAGCCGGTAATGCTGTTTGTCGTGGATGCGCAGCGCGTTGTCGCCGTCGGTGTCGGGCGCGATGGGGAAGCGCAGATCGTGCAGCGCCAGCATCGGCTCCGGTCCGGACCGGTCGACGGTCAGCGCCGCCGGATCGTTCTCGCTCTGCAAGACCGGCAGCGCCAGCCGCCCGCCGGCACCGTTGAGCGGGCTCCAGTCGATATCGAAGTAGTGCGCGTACTGCGATTCCGGCCCGTGCCGCAGCACATCCCACCACCACGGGTTCTGCCGCGGATCGCCGACACCGACATGGTTGGGCACCAGGTCGATGATCAGCCCCATGCCGCGGCTGCGCACCTCGTCCGAGAGCGCCTTGAGCCCGGCCGGACCGCCGAGCGCCGCCGACACCGTGGTCGGATCGGTGACGTCGTAGCCGTGCGTGGAACCGTGCATGGCGGTCATCACCGGCGACAGGTACAGATGCGAGATGCCCAGCTGCTGTAGGTATTCGGCGATGGCGGCGGCGTCGGCGAAGGTGAGCAGGTCGGGGCGCAGTTGCAGCCGGTAGGTGCTGCGTACCGGCGTCGACCGGGCGGGGCGGCGCATGGACTGTGGATCGGTGAGATGCGTGGCGGTCAGGTTCTCGGTCATGTTCTCAGGCGGTGCGGCGGAGGACGAGCAGACAACGGGCGGAGACGGTGACGGTGCTCGCCGCGGCATAGGTGGCCTCGGCACGTCCGTCGGGTGCTGAACAATCCAGGGCGACCGACCATTCGGCGCCGAGATCGGGGGCGGGCAGGGTGAAATCCAAGGCGCTGTCGTGGGCGTTGAAGCACAGCAGGAACGAATCGTCGGTGATCCGTTCACCGCGCGGGCCCGGCTCCGGGATGCCGTCGCCGTCCAGGAACACCGCCAGCGACCGGGCGAAACCGCTGTCCCAGTCCGCGACCGTCATCTCCGCGCCGCCCGGGGTCAGCCAGGCGATATCGCGGGGCTGACCGCCGTCGCGGACCGGGCCGCCGAGGAAGCGGCGGCGGCGGAACACCGGATGTGCGGTGCGCAGGGCGATCGCGGCGCGGGTGAACGCGAGCAGATCCGCGTTCTTGTGCGCCAGTGACCAATCCATCCAGGACAATTCCGAATCCTGGCAGTAGACATTGTTGTTGCCGAGCTGGGTGCGGCCCATCTCGTCGCCGTGCGCGAGCATCGGGGTGCCCTGGCTGAGGATCAGTGTGGCCAGCAGATTGCGGGACTGACGGTCCCGCAAGGCGAGCACCTCGGGGTCGTCGGTGGGGCCTTCCACCCCGCAGTTCCAGGACCGGTTGTGGCTTTCGCCGTCGCGGTTGCCCTCGCCATTGGCCTCATTGTGTTTGTCGTTGTAGGACACCAGGTCCCGCAGGGTGAAACCGTCGTGCGCGGTGACGAAGTTGATCGAGGCGCTCGGCCTGCGCCCGGTCGCCTCGTACAGATCCGAGGACCCGGTGAACCGGGAGGCGAACTCGCCGAGAGTGGCGTGTTCGCCGCGCCAATAGTCGCGGACCGTGTCGCGGTATTTGCCGTTCCATTCGGTCCACAGGCTCGGGAAATTGCCGACCTGATAGCCGCCCTCGCCGACGTCCCACGGTTCGGCGATGAGCTTGACCTGGCTGACCACCGGGTCCTGCTGTACCAGATCGAAGAACGTGGACAACCGGTCCACATCGTGGAGTTCGCGGGCCAGCGTGGCGGCCAGGTCGAACCGGAAGCCGTCGACGTGCATCTCCAGCACCCAGTACCGCAGCGAATCCATGATCAACTGCAAGGTGTGCGGATGACGCACATTCAGGCTGTTACCGGTGCCGGTGTAGTCCATGTAGTGCGCGGGGTCGTCGTCCATCAGCCGGTAATAGGCGGCATTGTCGATGCCGCGGAAACCGATGGTCGGCCCCAGATGATTGCCCTCCGCGGTGTGGTTGTACACCACGTCCAGGATCACTTCGATGCCCTCGGCGTGCAGCGCCCGCACCATCGCCTTGAATTCGGTCACCGCCGCCCCGGCGCGCGCCCCGGCGGCGTACTCGTGGTGCGGGGCGAGGTAGCCGAAGCTGTTGTAGCCCCAGTAATTGCGCAAGCCCTGGTCGAGCAGGATGCGGTCGTGCAGGAACTGGTGCACCGGCATCAGCTCGATCGCGGTGACGCCGAGACCGCGCAGATGGTCGATGATCGCCGGATGCGCCAGGCCTGCGTAGGTGCCGCGCAGGTCCTCCGGGACGTCCGGGTGGGTGATGGTCATGCCCTTGACGTGGGCCTCGTAGATCACCGTCTCGTGGTAGGGCCGCCGCGGTGGGCGGTCGGCGCCCCAATCGAAGAACGGGTTGATCACCACACCGGTCATGGTGTGGCCGAGCGAATCCTCGCCGTAGGTGTAGAGCGAGGGGTGATCGGCGAAGGTGCCGTCGAAGGCCTTACCGTACGGGTCGAGCAGGAATTTGCTCGGGTCGCAGCGCAGGCCGCGTTCGGGATCGAACGGTCCGTGCACCCGGAACCCGTAGCGCTGTCCGGGACCGACACCGGGCAGGAAGGCATGCCAGACATGTCCGTCGACTTCGTCCAATCCGATGCGCGTCTCGGCGCCCTGCTTGTCGACCAGGCACAATTCCACCGCGTCGGCGACCTCGGTGAACAGCGAGAAATTGGTTCCGGTTCCGTCGTAGGTGGCGCCCAGCGGATACGCGCTGCCCGGCCAGACACCGAGCGGTGCCGCGGCGGAAGCGGAGTCGGGCGAAACCATGGCAACGACACTAACGGTCGTTAGGGCAGCGCTGCCGCGCCCCTCGTCGTTGTGCGGGCCGGGTGTGTTCGAGAGCGGGGGACGGGCAGTGGCCGATCAGGCGGCGCCGGGCGTCGGCAGCCAACGACGGTGGTAGCCGGCGGCCTGGGCGCGAGGCCCTGGCCCTGGCCACCGATCGCCTCGGCCGCATCGAACGTGAGTAGCGCACCCGCCTCGGGGCGGCGGAGTTCCACGCGCTGCGCATCGGCCTGGCGGCGGTACCCGGGGTGTTCGGGCCGCAGGATCGGTGAACCGTGCTGGCATGGCCCGCAGCTCCGATGCTAACTTGAACGGTGTTCAAGGCCGCCTGCCCGTGGCGGCACGTCCACTGTGCGAAGGGTTGCTGTGGTGCTGACGCCCGACGAGATCACCGCCATCGACGCGAAACACGTGTGGCACCCCTACGGCGGGTTCCCGGCCACCACTGAGCCGCTCGTGGTGGCCTCGGCGTCGGGGACCCGGCTGAGATTGGCCGACGGCCGCGAACTCGTCGACGGGATGAGCTCCTGGTGGGCCGCGGTGCACGGGTACCGGCATCCGGTGCTGGACTCGGCGCTGCTGGTGCAGTCGCAGCGGATGAGCCACGTGATGTTCGGCGGGCTCACCCACGAGCCTGCGGCCCGGCTGTCGGAGCTGCTGGTGCGGCTGACCCCGGACGGGCTGGACAAGGTGTTCCTCTGCGACTCCGGTTCGGTGTCGGTGGAGGTCGCGGTGAAGATGTGCCTGCAATACCAGCGCGCGCTCGGCAGGCCGGGCAAACGGCGTCTGCTCACCTGGCGCGGCGGCTACCACGGCGACACCTTCACCCCGATGAGCGTGTGCGACCCGGACGGCGGGATGCATGCGCTGTGGACCGATGTGCTCGCCGAACAGGTCTTCGTTCCCGCGCCGCCGCGGGACTTCGATCCCGGCTACATCGCCGCGCTCGGGCAGGCGATGGGTGAGCACGCCGACGAGCTCGCCGCCGTCATCGTGGAGCCCGTGGTGCAGGGCGCCGGTGGTATGCGCTGGCACGATCCGCGGTATCTCACCGAGCTGCGCCGGCTCTGCGACGTCCATGGCGTGCTGCTGATCTTCGACGAGATCGCCACCGGATTCGGCCGCACCGGAACGTTTTTCGCCGCCGAACAGGCGGGGGTGAGCCCGGATGTGATGTGTGTCGGCAAGGCGTTGACCGGCGGGTACCTGACACTGGCCGCCGCTGTGTGCAGCACGCGGATCGCCGAAACCCTCAGCGCCGCACACGGTGGGCTCATGCACGGACCGACCTTCATGGGCAATCCGCTGGCGTGCGCGATCGCGGTCGCGTCGACCGAATTGCTGCTCTCACGCGACTGGCAGGCTGAGGTGAAGCGCATCGAGAGCGAGCTCGAATCGGGGCTGGCTCCCGCGCGCGAACTGCCCGCGGTGACCGAGGTCCGGGTCCTCGGCGCGATCGGGGTGATCGAACTGGATCACCCGGTCGACATGCGTGCCGCGACCGATGCGGCGGTCGGTGCGGGCGCCTGGCTGCGGCCGTTCCGGAATCTGATCTATGCGATGCCGCCGTTCATCAGCAGCACCGACGACGTCGCCACCATCACCTCGGCGATGGTGGCGGCGGCGCGGGTCGGCTAGCGTTGCGGCGACCCGGTCGCGCGTGTGAAAGCGGCGACCGGATTTACCGACGCCGCGCGACACCGGGCCGGCGCGCCCGGCGGGGGTGATGTCCGCCGGCTCGACTCGCAGGGCGGCGTGCGGACGCGGTATCGACGGGAACTGCCCGCGTCAGGCGATCCAGGGCGGCACGACCGTGGTCGCACCGTCCGGCGTCCCGGCTCGCGCACCCGCGGGCGCGGTGACGATGGCGGTGAAACCTTCCGCGCCACCGGAGATCTGGCGCAGCACATCGGGCGGCAGGATGATCGTGTCGCCGGCCGATACCACGTGATCGGCGCCGTCCACCGTGATCTCGGCGCTGCCGCTGAGGATGGTCCAGACCTGCTCGGCATCGATGAAGTGCAGCGGGCCGGACTTGCCGGCCGCGACGTCGACGCGCCAGAGGGCGAGTGTGGCGCCGCCCTGGGTGGGGGAGGCGAGGGTGGTCATGACGCCGCCGGGGGTTTCGGTGCGGCGGGTTTCGGAGTGTCGGATGAGGGTCACGGATTGACGTCCTTAAGGTAGACAATGATGTTGTCCATATAGTCAACGAGGTTGTCCAACATGTCAAGGGATGCGGGCGGCTTCGAGCTGCCGCTGCGAATGCTCGCCGCTTTCCGTGCCACCATCGACGAGGTGCACGCCGACCTCGCCGAGCACGGGCACTCCGACCTGCGGCCGATGCACGGATTCCTGTTCCAGGCGATCGCCCGCAGTGGTCCGCAGGGATGCACCGCGGCCGATCTCGGGCGCGCGCTCGGTATCTCCAAACAGGCCGCCGGTAAGCACATCGACACGCTCGAGCGTCTGGGCTACCTGCGCCGCGGCCACGATCCGGCCGACGCACGCCGCAAGGTCTACACCCTCAGCGATCGTGGCATCGAGGTACTGGACCGATCTGCCGCGACCTTCGACCGCATCCACGCCCGCTGGACGGCCGCACTCGGCGCCGATCGGATGGCCGCGCTGGAAGCCGATCTGCGAGCGCTGACGCCGGGTGAGCTGTTGCGGATGGATACGCCCAGCTGGTTCGGCTCCTGAACGCGTCGCCGGTGTCGGTCCGGTGGCCCCGGTCACCCTCCTGAACGCCGTTCAAGTATGGTGTTCAGCTGTGAGTACCGATCCATTGAGCTGGCTGGACGCGCGTGCTGCCGAGCGGGTGGGGGCGGGGCTGCGACGGCAGCTGCGGGCACGGGAACCGCAGTCGCCGTCCATCGATCTGGCATCGAACGACTATCTCGGGCTGGCGCGCCACCCGGAGGTGATCGAGGGCGCGATCGCGGCGGTGCGGCGGTGGGGTGCCGGGTCGACCGGATCGCGCCTGGTGACCGGCACGACCACCGACCACGAACTGCTCGAATCCGAACTCGCCGAATTCATGGGTGCCGAAGCCGGGCTGGTCTTCGCCTCCGGCTACGCCGCCAACCTCGGCGTGGTGACGGCGCTGGCCGGGCGTGGGTCGCTGATCGTCTCCGATGCCGGTAGCCACGCCTCGCTGGTCGACGCGTGCCGGCTGTCGCGGGCGCGGGTGGAGATCGCCCCGCACTGCGATGTCGCGGCGGTGGACCGGCTGCTGGCCGGCCGCACCGAGGAACGCGCCCTGGTGCTCACCGATTCGGTGTTCAGCGCCGACGGTGACCTGGCCCCGCTGGCCGAACTGCACCGGGTGACCCGCGCCAACGGTGCGGTGCTCGTCGTCGACGAGGCGCACGGACTCGGTGTGCGCGGCACCGGCGGGCGCGGGCTCGTGCAAGAAGTGGGCCTGGCCGGGGAACCGGATCTGGTGATCACCGCTACGTTGTCGAAAGCCCTTGCCGCCCAAGGTGGAGCGGTGCTGAGCAGCGGCCGGGTACGCGCGCACCTCATCGACGCGGCCCGCACGTTCATCTTCGACACCGGGCTCGCGCCGGCCGCGGTCGGCGCGGCCCGTGCGGCGCTGACAATTCTGCGCAGCGATCCGGGCATCGCGCAGCGGGTGCTGGATCGCGCCGCCGATATCGCGCGGATCGCCGGTGTGCCGCAACCGGATTCGGCGGTGGTTTCGGTGGTGCTCGGGCAGGTGCAGGTGGCATTCGAGGCCGCGCAGCAGTGCCGGGAACGAGGGCTGGACGTGGGGTGTTTCCGGCCGCCGTCGGTGCCGGAAGGGACCTCGCGGTTGCGGCTGACGGCGCGGGCGAATCTCACCCCCGCGGAACTCGACACGATCGCCACCGTGCTCGGCGAGGTGCTGACCACCGCGCGCGAGGCGGTGCCGGCATGAGCCCGCTGCTGGTCACCGGCACGTCCACCGATATCGGCAAGACCATCGTCACCGCCGCATTGGCGGCCACCGCCGCGGCCGCCGGGCGCTCGGTCGCGGTCTGCAAACCGGCACAGACCGGTGTCGCGCAGGATGAGCCCGGTGATCTCGCGACCGTTACGCAGCTGGCCGGTGTCACTCGCACGGTCGAGCTGGCCCGTTATCCCGAGCCGCTGGCCCCCGATACGGCCGCGCGCCGGTGCGGGGCGCCGCTGCTCGCCATTGACGAAACCCTGTCGGCCATCACCGAACTCACCGACGATGTCGTGCTGGTCGAGGGTGCCGGCGGTCTGCTGGTGCGCATCGGTGAGTTCACTCTGCTGGATCTGGCGGCCGAGCTGTCGGCTCCGGTCCTGGTGGTGACGGCGCCCGGCCTCGGCACGCTCAATCACACCGAACTCACCACTCGCGCGCTGGCCGCGGCCGGTGTGGAGTGCGCGGGCTTGGTGATCGGATCGTGGCCGCAGGTGCCCGATCTGGCCATGGAAACCAACCGCGTGGACCTGCCGCGGGTGACCGGCGCCGAGTTGGTCGGCTCGGTACCGGCAGGGGCGGGCGCGTGGTCGGCGGATCAGTTCCGGGCTGAGGCGTCGGGCTGGTTCGACTCCGACTGGGCGCGCCGCTATCTGCTGAGCTGAGCCATGTTCGGCGCGCGATGGCGTCTGACCTGCTGGCATCGCGTAGCTGCCGGGCTGCCCATTGTTGTGCTGTCGACGCCCGGTCGACCGGCGGCGAGGATTCAGGACCGAGTTCTTCGATTTCGTGCGCGCCACCTCCGCCGGTGCAGTAACGTCGTTACTCGGTAACCGGGTTACCGGCGCGGAGAGGTCGCACCGGCATGCCCGGTCACCGACGCACGGCGCATCCGGACCATCACGTGACCAGCGCTGGCCACCCGATGGCAGGACTCGCCAGTGCTGTCGAGCGATGCGCCGTGCACCCGCACTCGGCTCGTCGTAAGGATCATCCATGTCAGTGCTGTCCCGCCGCTCGCTGCTGACCGGGGCGGTGGCCGCCGGGGCTGTGCTCGCCGGAGCCCGGGTCCTCGACCCGAAGCCAGGAATCGCCGCACGGGTCAACGGAGTTCGGCTCACCAGGGAAGAGCACCGCGTCGTGGTGATCGGCTCCGGCTTCGGCGGCGGGGTGACAGCGCTGCGACTGGCCGAGGCGGGGGTGCCGGTGCTGCTGCTGGAACGCGGCATGCGCTGGCCGACCGGGCCGAACGCGCAGACCTTCCCGCGGGCGTCCGCGCCGGACAAGCGCATTCTGTGGCATCGGTCCAGCCCCAATCTGTTCGGGCGGCCGCTGGCCTTCGAGCCCTACACCGGCCTGGTCGAAGCGGTGCCCGGGCAGAACATGACAGCGCTGTGCGCGGCGGGGCTCGGCGGCGGATCGCTGATCTACCAGGGTATGTCTTTGCAGCCCGACGAAGCGGTGTTCAACACGCATTTCCCGGCCGAACTCGACTGGGCCACCATGGATCGCGTGCACTATCCGCGGGTCGCGCGGATGCTCGGGCTCGCGGTGGCGCCCGAGGAGCTGATCGCGCACCCGAACTACGCCGCCGCCCGCGTGTTCGCCGACCATGTGCGCCGCGCCGGGCTGCCGCTGGCGAAGATCCCGATGCCGATCGACTGGAACTTCGCGCTGGCCGAGCTGCGCGGGGAGATGACACCGTCCTACACCAACGGTGACGGTGCGATGGGTGTGAACAACGGCGGCAAGCATTCGGTCGACGTCACCTATATCGCCGCGGCCGAAGCCACCGGACGGGTGCAGGTCCGCACCCAGCACGAGGTCACCGATATCGAACGCGGCGCCGATGGACGCTGGATCGTGCACGTCGACCGCATCGACACCACCGGCGCCGTCCAGGAGAACCTCGTCATCACCGCGGGTGCTCTCGTGCTCGCCGCCGGCAGCCTCAACACCACCAAACTGTTGGTGCGCGCTGGAGCCAGGGGCCTGATCCCGGATCTGCCCGACGGGTTGGGCCAGAACTGGGGCACCAATGCCGACCGCATCTATGTCTGGACCAACCCGGCCGCGAATTTCGGGCCCGCACAGGGCGGACCGGTGGTCTACGGCAGCCTGAACTGGTCGGATCCGACCACCGCGTGCACCCTCATCCAGGCCTCGATTCCGCCGCTGCCGGTGGATCCGAAGTCCACCATGCTGGTCGGCTACGGCGTCAGCGCGGGGCGGGGCAGCTTCGCCTACGACGCGGCAGCCGAGCAGGCGGTGCTGCACTGGCCCGCCGACGGCGATTCCTACATCCAGGACAACCACATCGGGCCCACCGCGCACCGCATCGCCGGTCCCGGCACCGCCCTGCTCGACACCAATGCCGGCTTCCCGTCCACCTGGCATCCGCTGGGCGGGGCGAGCATGGGCAGCGTTTGCGATCTGGAGGGGCGTGTGCTCGGCCAGCGTGGACTGTATGTGCTCGACGGTGCGCTCATGCCGGGCAATACCGCCGCGTGCAACCCGTCGATGACGATCGCCGCGGTCGCCGAACGCGCGCTCGACCATCTCGTCGCCGCCGATGTCGGGACGCTGATCTGACCCCGAACGCGCGGCGGACTTCTCGCCGCGGGGAATACCGGTGCTCACGTGAACCGGCGAAATCTGCTATTCCTTGCCGTGGTCACCTGCGCCTGTGGCAGACAGGGCAGGGAGCGCATGCTGCGGCATCGTGTGGTGGAGGTGGACGGTGGCTCCGGAACCAGTGAAGTTTCGGCGATTTGCCGACGCCCCCATTCTCAATCCCTATATCGCGCGCGCCGAAGCGACGCTGGAAGCGCTGAAGAAGGGGCTCGGAGACAAGAACGCCACCACGATCACGGCGAAATACCTGGACGGTCTCGGCGGGGAGATGCCGGGGACCGGAGAAATGAAGCAGCAGTACAAACTCCGGGCCGCCGACGTCAAGGACTATCAGGACCAATGGAATTCGCTCGACGATCAGATCGCCGAGATGGCAGCCGCGTCCGCCGACGTCGCCAATGAGGTGACCAAGCAGGTGGATCTCCTCGAAGACGCCATCAGGGAAGCCCTGGCCACGGTGGTCGACGATCCGCCGGACCGCCCGACCCCGTTCGAGCAGATCGGCGCGGTGCACGCGATCGACAAGCTCATCGGTAAGGCCGTCGACAAGGTGTGGACGGCGTTCAACGAGCTGGATCGCCAGGCCTGGAATTCGCCGCCGGGCGGTGCGAATACCAACGGCGGCGGCGCGCCGCCATGGACGCCGACCTTCGGCAGCAACCTACCCGGTGACGTCTACACCGGCGGCGACATCCCGACGACGGCGGATGCGGCGCCGCTGGACGGTGGTGAGCGAACCACGGCGGAGAAGATCTACCGGCGGCTCATCGATGAGTACGGTCTGACGCCTGCCCAAGCGGCCGGGATCATCGGCAATATGCAGGTCGAGGCGCCCGGGTTGAACACCGGAGCTTACAACCCGAACGAGGGCGCCTACGGTCTGTGCCAATGGCTCGGTGGGCGACGCGAGAACTTGGAAGCCTTCGCCGCTTCCCGGGGCAAGAAGGTCGGCGACTGGGAAACTCAGGTCGATTTCATGATGCACGAGTTGCAAGGAAGTGAGTCGGCGGCCTACGCCAGGCTGCGCGCCACCGATACGCCTGCCGCGGCGGCCGCCGTGTTCGACCAGTACTACGAAAGAAGCTCGGGCCAGGCGCGCGGTCAGCGGATCGCCAACGCGAACAATGTCGCGGCCGCGATGGCCGGGGTATCCGCCTGAGCCGCTCGGCGTTCTGGTCCGACCGGCTCGTAGGAGCTGGAAAACGATCGATCCCCGTGCGAATTCGCTCGCACGGGGATCGACTGTCGTTTACCGGTCGGCTCAGTGCATCATGACCGGCGCCTTGGGCTGCTCACCCTCGGCCGGAGCCTCGATCTTCTTGCGCGGCAGGAACAACGACGCGACCAAGGTGACCAGGCACAGGAACGCCGCCACCAGGTAGCTGGTGGAAAATGCCGACGCCATGTCGTCGAGCACGATCGATTGGAACTTCGCACCCAGCGACTGGATGTATTCCAGGATCGACGGATCCGGCGGCGTGCCGGTGCGTTCGGCCTCGCCGACGGCCTGGGCCGCCGACACCGGCTCCGACGCCTTGAACTGGTTGGTCAGCACCACCGAGATGATGGCGACACCGACCGAGCTGGCGATCTGCTGGGCGATGTTCAGCAGCGTGGAACCACGGGCCACCTCATGCTCGGTGAGCGTCCGCAGCGCGGCCGTCATCAGCGGCATCATGGTGCCACCCATGCCGAGACCCAGCACGAACAGCAGACCCAGCAACACCGGGTAGGAGGTGTGCGCGTCGGTCTGCGACAGCCCGAACATCGCGACGGTGATGGTCAGCATGCCGACCGGCACGATCCGGCCCACCGGCAACTTGTCGGCCAGCGCACCCGCCAGCGGCATGGTGAGCATGGTGCCCAGACCCTGCGGCGCCACCAGCAGACCCGCCATCAGCGGGCTCTCCCCGCGCACCTGCTGGAAGTAGGTGGGCACCAGCAGCAGGCCACCGAAGAACGAGGCCGCGAACAGGAACATGGTGATGGTGGAGATCGACAGGTCGAAGTTCTTGAACAGCCGCAGATCCAGCAGCGGATGCTTGGGCTTGAACGAGTAGAACACGAACGCGATCACCAGCAGCGCGCCGAGTAGCATCGTCGCCCACACCTTCGGCGCGGTGACGGTGCCTTCCTCGGGAATCGTGGACACCCCGAACAGGAACAGCGCGAGACCCGGCGAGAGCATCAGCATGCCGATGAAGTCGAAGGTCTCACTCGGCTGCGGATCATCCTTGGGCAGCACCAGGTAGGCGTAGACCAGTGAGATGGCGCCGATGGGCAGGTTGATCAGGAAGATCCAGTGCCAGGAGGCGTTGTCGATCAGCCAGCCACCGAGGATCGGGCCGAGAATCGGGCCCAGCAGCATCGGAATACCGAGGATGGCCATCAGCCGGCCGATCCGCTCGGGTCCGGCGGCCTTGGTCATGATCGTCATACCCAGCGGCATCAGCATGCCGCCGCCCAGGCCCTGGATCACCCGGAACGCGATGAGCGCCTCGATGCTCCAGGCCGCAGCGCACAGCACCGACCCGCCGGTGAACAGCACCAGCGCGGCCAGGTAGAGGCGTTTGGTGCCGAATCGGTCGGCGGCCCAGCCGGTCAGCGGGATGACCGTCGCCAGGGCGAGGGTGTAGGCGGTGACCGTCCAGGCGACGGTGGAGTAGTTGGCGACGTCGAACTCGGTCTGGAACGTCGGCAGCGCGACGTTGACCACGGTGATGTCGAGAATCGACATGATGGCGCCGAGGACGACGACACCGGCGACCTTGAGTACGGCGCCGTCTATCTTGTCGGGTACCGCTGCGGCGGTACTGCCGGCGGACTTGCTCACGAGGGGTCTCCCGTCGATACGGCTGGGATGGATTGCACCGAGGCGAGCGCCCCGGAGTCGAGCACGCCGATGAGGGCGGCGTGCAGATCGTCACGCACGGTGTCGGGCAGGCGTTCGACCAGTCGGTCGATCGCTTCGCGATGGCACATCATCTGATCGCGGATGACCTCGCGGCCCTGTTCGCTGAGGCCGACCAGTTTCACCCGCCGGTCCTCTGGGCTTTCGTCCCTGGTCAGCAACCCGAGACGAACGAGCCGGTCCACATTGCGCCCCGCCGCGGTCATCGACAACGACAGTCGTTCGGCGATGGTGTGGATCGGCAGCTGCTGGCGATCGTCGTGGCCGAGGACGAACAGGGTGCGTGCCTGCGAGAGCGACAGATCCAGGTCGACCAATCGATCGGCGCCCCCGGAGCGGCTCGCGCTGAACAGGCCCGTCAGGAAACGCTCCAGCGTTTCGCTGATTCCCAATTCACTCGTCACCGCGCGATCATAATGCGCACGCAATAGTCGCGTACAAGCGAATATCGCGCGTTTGTGTCTAACGTCACGCCTGCTGGGTGGGACGTCATGATGGTGGCCGTGCGCCGTGTGCGTCACTGGGCCGACGCTAGACCTGGGGTCCGACACGATCGCTGTGAGATTCGCCGGAAACACCGGTTTACCTGTGTGGATGTGGTGAGTGTCACCTTCGGATCGCGAGATCCGGTGGGGGACTGCCGGGTCTCGGGCTCAGCGGATCGCGTCGTCGGATCGCGGCGCGATGTCCGAGGGCGGCACCAGCCCCCACTGCTCGAGTTGTTTGCGGATCTGTTCGGCCGCATCGATATTGAGCGGCCCGCTCGTCCACATCGCATACGGCAGGTTCAGGAAACGCCCCTCGGTGACGGCGCGCAGCTGATTGATGCCCGGCTTGGCGCGCAACATCTCGACTTTCTGCGCGTAGCTCTGCATCGGATAATCGACGAACATGATGGCGTCCGGGTCGGCGCCGGCCAGCCGCTCCCAGGACACCGCGGTCCAGGTGTCGGGGACATCGGAGAGCACATTGCGCCCACCCGCCGCGTCCAGGATCGCCTGCGGCGCACCGAAACTGCCGCTGGAGAAGATGGTGTCGCTGCCGCTGTCGAACAGGAAGATCTGCGGGGTGCGTTCGGGTTTCGGGGCGGCGGCGAGCGCGGCGAGGCGGCGATCGAGATCGTCGACGAGCGCGGTGGCGCGTTCGCCGCGGCCGGTGATCGCGCCGAGGTTGGTGAGGTCCTCGCGCAGCGCCGTCCACGGTTCGACCACCCCGCGCGGGCGTTCACCGGCGCGTTGACGGCAGCTCTCGGTGAGGATGTAGGCGGCGATGCCTGCCGCCCGCAGCGACTCCGGGGTGAGGTTCTTGGATTCGTCGTACCCGTAATTCCAGCCCGCGACGACGACATCGGGTCCTTGCGCGAGAACCGTTTCCCGCGACGGGGATTCGTCGGCCACCGATTTCAGCGCGTCCACGGCGGGCCCGTAGTGGTTGCGCAGCACCGTGATGTCCTGCTGCATGCTCGACACCGCGGTCACCTGATCCTGCGCACCGAGCGCTAGCACCATCGAGATCATATTGCTGTCGTTGACGAACATCCGCTGCGCCGGAGCCGGAAAGCTCGACTCCGCACCGCAATTGCGCACGGTGAGGTCACCGGTCGCCGCGTGCGGGCTGCCGCAGGCGGCCAGTGTCACGGCCAGCGCCGCCGCCGACAGCATTCGGATCGGGTGTTTCATAGGGGCGCCTCTCGCGGGGTGATCAACAGATGGTTCTCGCCGGTCTCCGGATGCGGCACGCGCGTTGCCCGCACTCCGAACACGGCGTCGATGACGTCGGCGTGCAGGGCGGTGCCGGGCGGTGCGAGCGGACGCGCCCGTCCCTCGTGCAGCACCAGCACCCGGTCGCAGTAGCGATCGGCCAGCGTCAGGTCGTGCAGCGCGGCGATCACGGTGCGGTCCAGGCGCCTGGCCTGGCGGAGCAGGTCGAGTCGGTGGGTGATGTCGAGATGGTTGGTCGGCTCGTCCAGCAGCAGTACCGGAGTGTCCTGCACGAGGGCGCGGGCCAGCAGCACCCGCTGCCGTTCGCCGCCGGAGAGGCGATGCACCGGCCGGTCGCCGAATCCGGCGAGATCGACCGCGGCCAGTGCGTTGTCGACGACCTCGCGTTCGCGCGCCGACCCCGCGCCCCACGGCGGCAGGTACGGCGTCAGGCCGAGCGCGACGACCTCGCAGGCCAGGAGATCGTCGGGTGGGCGTTCGTCCTGTGCCACCAGGGCGACCGTGCGCGCACGGCGGCGGGGCGAGAGCGCGTGCAGGTCGTCTGCGCCGACCAGGACCCGGCCACGGCGCGGCTTCGTGAGCCCGGCGAGCGTGCGCAGCAGGGTCGTCTTGCCCGCACCGTTCGGTCCGACGATGCCGATCATTTCGCCGGGGTGGGCCTCGAAATCGACATCGGTCAGTACTCGGCGCCGACCGGCCGCGCAGGCCAGATCGCGCGCCGCGACCACCGCGCCTTGTCTGTCCGCGGCTTCGGTCATGGGGCGCTCCGGTGTCGTTGTGAATTCGTTCGCCGTCGCCAGGCACAGCGACCCCTCGACCGGCCCGCCGTCGCGTGGGGGCGCGCGCTGGCCCCGTCGTCGCACGCTCGAAGCGCGGTGAAGGCACTGCTCATGACGTGCCGAACCGGTAATGCCGACGTCCCATCAACAGCAGGAACGCAGGTGCACCGATCAGCCCGGTGAGCACGCCGACCGGTATCTCGGTGGGCCGCACCAGGACTCGTGTCGCCGCGTCGGCGATCACCAGGAACAGCGCCCCCAGCAGCGCGCACGTGGGCAGCAGGGCGCGGTGACGGGGACCGACGACCAGGCGCGCCGCATGCGGCACCACCAGGCCGACGAAGCCGATCCCGCCCGACACCGCCACCAGCACCCCGACCAGCACCGCGAGCAGCACGAACAGTGCGATCCGCAGCTCACGCACCGGAACGCCGATGGAACCGGCCGTATCGGCGCCCAGATGCAGCGCGTCCAGCCAGCCCGCGGCCGCGACCAAACCGAGGGCGCTGGCCGCGACCACCGCGAGCGGCACCGCGATCTTGGTCCAGTCCGCCCCGGCCAGGCTGCCGAGCAGCCAGAACAACACCGACTGGGCGGCCGCCGGATCGGTGCTGCGGAAGATCAGATAGCTGGTCAGGGCCGAGAATGCCGAGGCGAGCACGGTGCCGGTCAGCACCAGCCGCAGCGGCGTCAGCCCGCCCTGGGTCACCGCGATCACGAACACCAGCGCCGCCGCCGCGAACGCACCGGCGAGCGCACCGCCCGACAACGCCCAGATCCCCGCCCCCGCGAACACACCCGAGGTGATCACCGCCGCGGCGCCGACCCCCGCGCCGGAGGACACGCCGAGCAGGAACGGGTCGGCCAGCGGATTGCGCACCAGCGTCTGCATGGCCGCGCCGGCCAGTGCCAGCCCGGCACCGACGATCGCGGCCAGCACGGTGCGCGGCACCCGCAACTGCCAGACGATGGTGTCCAGGCCGGGGTCCGGCGGTATCCGGCCGCTCAGGCGGTGGGTCAGGACCTCGACCACGCCCGATACCGGCAGGGATTCCGCGCCGAATCCGGTGGCGAGCACCATGACCGCCGCCAGCACGGCCAGCAGCATCGGGACGACGACAGCGGTGCTCACACGGGTCATCGCGCACGCACCATCGATGAACAGCGCTCCACAGGCAAGTCGCGGCCTCTCCAGAGTTCGTCCGGTGGGGGAGGTCTGACTCGCGCCCGCAGGGGCGCTCACAGTGGCGCGACCGTCCCGGATTTGCACCGGATTCCCGCACCCACCGAGGGTGAGGCCGAACTCTACCGACCGGTCCGGTCCGGCCTGGCGCCGGGTCGCGGCGATGGCAGAGGTCCGCGCGCCGTGCCTACAGTGAAAATATGTCGCCGCTGGACGATCGACACCCGTCCACTGTCACCGACTGGGACGACGCGCGACGGCGGGCCCGACTGGCCGAGACCCGGCTCGGGCACAACTGGACGACGTTGCGCCGCACCCGGTTGGCGTTGGCGCGGGTCGGTGCGCTGGTGCTGATCGTGCTGATCGGCGTGGTCCAGTACTGGGTGCACGATGTGGCGCCGGAGCGGGCGCGGCTGGCGGGCACCGAGCCGTCGCTGCTGCCGATCTCCGCGCCCGCCGATCCAGGGGACTGGGATACCGCCGTCGTCGACATGGTCGGTCTCGGTGGTCTCAACGCCTCCGACACCGCCGAAGCGTTGCCCGCGCTCGCCACGATGGGCGTGGTGTGGGCGATCCGCTACGACAATCGCGGTATCGACACCAAGGTGATCGCCGATCTGATCATCCGGGCCGCGGTGATGTCCGGGATCCGCAATATCGTGCTCACCGGGCACAGCATGGGCGGGGTGATCGCGCTCGAGGTGGGCCAGCACATCCACACCGACAGCGAGCTGCGGCTGGTCGCGGTGCTGCTCGACTGCACCCCGCTCGACCTCGACGCCGTACGACCCGACAAACGCGGCCGCGGGCAGGACATGGTGCGCTGGATGGGCTGGCTGCCCGGCGCCAGGGAGAGCCGCACGTTGCGGCTGGTCGTCGAAACCTACGCGCGCCGGGACCGTTTCGTCGACCGCGAGGGCATCCCCGGTATCCGCCTCGCCGAGGGGGGAGACGCGGTGGCCGAGGTGCTGCGCGACAAGATCTTCAACCCCGACGCCGCCAGCAACGGCCTGATCGAATCCCAGTTCCTGGCCATCGTGGCCGGCGGTTCGGTCGACAATC
>NZ_BAFY01000097.1 GCF_000308555.1 Nocardia cyriacigeorgica NBRC 100375
AGCTCGGTCCGGTCGACAATGCGCCGCATATCCTCGTCGATGTAGATCATTTCCCGGCTCCTGGGCGGGCGGACGGGCGGCGGCGAAGACTGTCGACACTGAGCACGTGGGCGCGTTCGGGCGAGAGCGCCAGCAGCGCCGCGGAGCCGGCAGCGCTGAACACCGACGCGTTCAACGGTGATTCGAATCCCGAGAAGAACATCGATCCGCCGAACGCGAGCAGCGTGACCAGTCCCACTGCCACCGTGGACGACGGTCAAGGCGGGCACCGATGACACCGAGGGCCGGTTCACCCTGATGGAGAACCGACTGGGCCAAGGCCAACGAGATCGGCAAGCCGTTCGGCATGCGCTACCACCTGGGTCACGACGACCCGAAGGAGTGGGGCGACCCCGATCGCTTCTACCTGCTCGGTAAGGGCGAAGCCAGACCCGGCCGGATCCCGATTCCTCCGGCCTTCAGTGTCAAGGCCAGGACCGAGGACACCGACGGTCTGTTCTCTGCGCTGGAAGTCACTGTCGCCCAGCCGATCCCGCGACATACCCACCACGTCGCCGACGAGTGCATCTATGTGCTGGATGGTCTGCTGGACGTCGAATTCGACGACCGCGTCCAGGTGGCAGGCCCGGGCCAGGTGGTGCTGCTGCCGCACGGTGTGCCGCACGCGCTGCGCCCCGGCTCGAACCCGCCCCCGCGCGTTGTCCAGATCTCGTCGCCCGGCGGTTGGGAGTGCGTGGTCGAGGCGATCATCGAGCACCGCACCGAGGTCACCGCGGGAGGCCGGTTCGATCCTGCCGCACTCAATCGGTACACCCGTCGCTACCACGTCGTCTACGAGGAGGACTGAGTAACCGGCGCGCGAAGTGATCGCCCGCCGCAACGGGTCTGGCGCGGCGAACCTGCGGGTGGATACGGTGGGGCGAGTAATCGCTCATTAACGGTCCCGGGGGCGGGAACGAATATTCGGGTAGTCGAGTACGCGGTTGCCGGAGCGGGCGCGGCGGGAGGATCGGGGTATGAAACGACTTGTGGTGTGCTGCGACGGCACCTGGAAAGCCGAGTCGAGCACGACAGTATCCAACATCATCAAGATCGCGCAGACCATTCGGATCGCGGCGCCCGACGAGCAGGGACGGCCGGTTCACCAGTGGGTCACGTATGTGCCGGGGCCGGGCACGCAGGGGTTCCTGGCCGACCGGTTGATGGGCGGGGCGTTCGGGCTGGGACTGGAGGCGAATCTGTCGGCGGCCTACTGGCATCTGGCGTTGAACTGGGAGCCGGGCGACCAGATCTTCATCTTCGGTTTCAGCCGCGGCGCATTCACCGCGCGCAGTCTCGCCGGCCTCATCGGTCGGATCGGGATCATGACGCCGGAAGCGATGATCGACGGCATGTATCCGCAGGCGTTGCGGATCCACAAGCAGCCGGTGCCGCCGGACGGTGAGACACCCGCCGAGTGGGCGAAGTTCCGCAAGGACAACTGCCATCCCGGTCCGGCCAAGATCGATTTCCTCGGTGTCTTCGACACCGTCGGCGCGCTGGGGGTGCCGGGGCTGACGTCACTGCGGCACAAGTTCCACGATGTGCGCCTCGGCCCGAATGTGCACTGCGCGCGCCAGGCGCTGGCCATCGACGAGCGCCGCCGCAACTTCGAGCCCTGCCTGTGGGAGGTCCCGGTGGAGCCGAATGTGAAGTACCGCAGGGGCTTCCAGCGGGTGAAGCAGGTCTGGTTCGAGGGCGTGCACAGCGATATCGGTGGCGGTTACGCCGAATGCGGGCTGTCGGACATCACCTTGCGCTGGATGGTGGCCGAGGCCGAATCGGTCGGGCTGGTGTTCGACCGCGAACGCCTCGACGCCCTGTCCGAACGCTGCACCGCCGGCGTCGACCACATGCGCAGGCACGACTCGCTCGGCATCGGCTACCGCATCCTGAATCTGCTGCGCGCGCTGCGGAATCCGCGCAGTCCGCGGTTCCACTGGGATTCCTGGCGCAAGCTCGGCGTCACCGACGACATCGGCATCCGTTTGGCCTCCTGCACGCAGAACGACGACTACCGTCCGGCCAACCTGCGCCGCTGGCGCGAGGAGTTGGGCGGGATGTTCCCGGAAGAACTCATCGAGAAGACCGTCCCGGTGACGGCGAAGCTGGGCGCCTGAGCGCTCAGCGCACCAGCAGCGCCACCGGGAGCCGGGCGAACAGCTTCTCCAGCCGCGCCCGGCCCTGGAACGTGTGGCCGGTGAGCCGGTCGGTCCAGGTGCCTGGCGGCAGATCGAGCACCGTGTCGCCCCAGCCGGCTTCGGCCAGCGACACGCTGTGCCTGGTCGCGGCCACGATCACCTCCGGCGCATCGCCGACGCGGCCGCGGGCGTAGGACACCAGCTTGCCCGCCTGCTCACCGGTCGCGAACAACGGCAGGTAGGTGCCGCCGACGAAGCAGTCCGGCCGTTCCCGCCGCAACCACAGCGCATAGGCGACGATCCACATCTTCGCCGCTCCG
>NZ_BAFY01000096.1 GCF_000308555.1 Nocardia cyriacigeorgica NBRC 100375
AGGTGCCCTGGGCGAAGATCGATAGACCCAGGATGTAGATGGCTATGGGCACGGGAAACCTTCCATCGTTTTGAATTAATCAGTCCAAAATGCGGGCAGTGTGCGCACGGCTCGAAAGACGTTGGGGTCGTGGGGGTTACAGTGCGCCGAGCGCCGTGGTGGCGATGGCGGCGCGTTCGGCACGGTCGGCGCCGCCGCGAGCGGCCACCTGGAGTCCGCCGATCGTGGCGATCACGAACAGGGCGAGGGTGCGGGGGTCTTTGTCGCGGCCGATCTCGCCGTCGCGTTGCCCGCGCTCGATGACGGCGGTGAGCAGGTCGAGCCGATAGCGTTGATCGGCACGCAGTTTCGCGGCCACCGCCGGGTCGCGGGGGCCGAGTTCGACGGTCGAATTCACCACCAGGCAGCCGATCGGATCGTCGTCGGGAGCGTCGACGACGCGCCACAGCAGGGTCCGCAGCTTCTCCACGGCCGAGGCGTCGGAGTCGAGTACCTGCTCGGTGGCGGCGTTCTTGACCGCCATATAGCGGCCGAGTGCCCGCTCGAACAGGTCGTGCTTACTGGTGAAGGTGTTGTAGATGCTGCTGCGGCCGAGGCCGGTCGCAGCGCAGAGATCCTGGGTGGAGGTGGCCTCGTATCCCGCGGACCAGAACGCGCGCATGGCCGCATCGACTGCTGCGTCCTCGTCGAAGCCTCGTGGTCGCGCCATGCGGTAACCATAACTGTTTTGGACTGATCAATACAAATAGCGTGGGCGGTCCGAGGCGGGGGGCAATACGAGGCGGTTCCGGGTTCCTGGTCAGGGCGAGACCGCGACCCCGATCGTCTGCGCCACCATGAACTTCGGCCGACCGCCGTAGAAGATGTCGATATCGCGGATCTCGAACCCGGCGTTCTCGATCATCGCGCGGATATCGCGGTTCAGATTGCAGCCGCCGGCGACCGCGTTCTGGATCGGATTGAGCCGGTGCTGCCAGGCCTGCACCTTAGCGTCCGGTGCGAGCCCGTGCTCCACGAAATGCAGCGTGCCGCCGGGCACCAGCACCCGGCGGATCTCGGCCAGTGCGGCGTCGATATCGGGGATGGTGCACATGGTCCAGGTCGAGACCGCCGCGTCGAAGCTGTTGTCGGCGAAGGGCAGCGACTGGCCGTCCAAGCCGGCGCGCTCGATCGGCACCGTCGCCGCGGCCACCCGCTTCTCGGCCAGTTTCCAGCCGAGGTCGGCCGGTTCCACCGCACTCACCGACCGCACCGCCGGCGGATAGAACGGCACGTTCAGCCCCGAGCCGAACCCGATCTCCACCACCCGGCCGGACAGCCCGCCGCACACCTGCGCGCGCAGTTTGTCGTTGGCCTTGATGCCACACGCGACCTCGACGAGCCGGGGGACGACCTGATCGTTGTAGATACCCACGGCCTCCACTGTGTCAGCAACCACACCGGCGCACCAGTGCCGCACCGAGCTGCCCGGTCCGGCGGGGCCGTGCCATGCTGGCGCGGTGACCGTATTCGAGGTGTGGGCGCCGACGCCGGACCTGGTGCGGCTGGACGTCGACGGCGTCGTCCATCCCATGACGCGCACGGCCGGCGGCTGGTGGCGCGCGGACGTGGCCGCCGCGCCCGGCGCCCGCTACGGCTATCTGCTCGACGACGACCCGACGGTACTGCCCGACCCGCGCTCACCTCGGCAACCCGACGGCGTCCACACCCGTTCGGCCCTGCACCGCATCGACCCCGAGGTCTGGACCGACACCCACTGGACCGGTAGGCCGCTCGCGGGCGCGGTGTTCTACGAATTGCATGTCGGCACGTTCACCGCCGGCGCGACCTTCGATGCCGCGATCGAGCGTCTCGATCATCTCGTGGATCTCGGCGTGACCGTGGTGGAGTTGATGCCGGTCAACGCTTTCGACGGCCCGCGCAACTGGGGTTACGACGGGGTGCTCTGGTATGCGGTGCACGAGCCGTACGGCGGGCCGGACGGGCTGCGCCGCTTCGTGCAGGCCTGCCACGCGCGCGGACTGGCGGTGGCCTTGGACGTGGTCTACAACCACCTCGGTCCGGTGGGTAATTATCTGCCGCGCTTCGGACCGTATCTGGCCGACCAGCACAACACGTGGGGCCGGCGGCTGAATCTGGACGGCCCCGGATCGGACCAGGTGCGCCGCTACATCATCGACAATGCGCTGCGCTGGTTCCGCGAATTTCATATCGACGCCCTGCGGCTGGACGCGGTGCACGCGCTCGCCGACACCACCGCCACCCATCTGCTCGCCCAACTCGCCACCGAAACCGACCGACTCGCCGCGCAGCTGGGCCGCCCGCTGACCTTGATCGCCGAAAGCGACCTCAATGATCCACGGCTGATCACGCCACGCGCGGCGGGCGGCTATGGGCTGGCCGGGCAGTGGAACGACGACCTGCACCACGCCATCCACGCCGCGGTCTCGGGGGAACAGCAGGGCTACTATGTCGATTTCGGCTCCATGGCCTGCCTGGCACAGACCTGGGCGCACGGGTTCTTCCACGCCGCAACCTATTCCACCTTCCGCGGCCGCACTCATGGCCGGCCGCTGGACCGTGCCGTGCTCAGCGCGTCGTCGCTGCTGGCCTACACCTGCACCCACGATCAAGTCGGCAACCGCGCCCTCGGCGACCGTCCCAGCGCCTATCTGTCCGATGGTCAGCTTGCGGTGAAGGCGGCACTGGTGCTGCTCTCGCCATACACGCCGATGCTGTTCATGGGGGAGGAGTGGGGTGCGCGCACGCCGTTCCAGTTCTTCACCTCGCACACCGATCCCGAGGTCGGCGCCGCGACCGCCGCCGGGCGCCGGGCCGAATTCGCCGAACACGGCTGGTCCACCGACGACGTCCCCGATCCGCAGGACCCGGCGACGTTCGCGCGCTCGAAGCTGGACTGGACCGAAACCGCCGAGGTCACCCGCGCGCGCCTGCTGACCTGCTACCGCGAGCTGATCGCCCTGCGCCGCAGCCGTCCCGAGATCACCAGTGGATGGGCGACCCTGGCCGACATCGACTACGACGAGGACGCCCGCTGGATCGTGATCCGCCGCGGCGCGCTGACCCTGGCCTGCAATCTGTCCGCCGAACCGGTGACGCTGCCGGTGACGGGAGAGGTGTTGCTCGGCTGGGACCCACCCTCCCAGAGCGAGGGCGCGACCGAACTCGACGGCCATTCCTTCGCGGTCCTCGACACCGAGCCGCGCTGAGCAGGCACCCGCTCGTCACTCGACGCTGCCCGGCAGCACTACCAACGCCGGCCCCGCCCGTCGGAAACGCGAGCGTCAGCGAGGCAACGTCGAGATCGGTCGCAGCTGCTCAGGTCAGATAACGGTAAGCCGGCGAATCCGGCTCCAGCCGCTCACACTGGATCGGCGACGCCTCGATCCGCGCCAGCAACGACTCGAGTTCCTCCGGCGCACCGAGTTCGATACCCACCAGCGCCGCCCCGGTCTCGCGGTTGTTGCGTTTGACGTATTCGAACAAGGTGATGTCGTCGTCGGGTCCGAGCACCTCGTCCAGGAAGCGGCGCAGCGCGCCCGGCTCCTGCGGGAAGTCCACCAGGAAATAGTGCTTGAGCCCCTGATGCACCAGGGAGCGTTCGATGACCTCGCCATAGCGGGAGACGTCGTTGTTGCCGCCGGACACCAGGCACACCACGGTGGACCCCGGTTCGATGTCCACCCCGGCCAGCGCGGTCACCGCCAGCGCGCCCGCGGGTTCGGCGATGATGCCCTCGTTCTGGTAGAGGTCGAGCATGGCGGTGCAGATGGCGCCCTCATCGACCTGCATCATCCGGAACGACCCTGCCCCCGACGGGGATTCGGTCGCCACCAGCAGCGGCAGCGAACCGTGCGTGACCACCCGGCCACCGAAGCCGGACACCGCCGCGTACGGCACATCGCCGATCCGGCGCACCGCGGCGCCGTCGACGAACGGGTCGATCTCGGGCAGCGTGACCGGGCCACCGGCCACCAGCGCCGCCGTCATCGACGCCGCGCCCGCCGGTTCGACGCCGAGGATCGCGGTCTGCGGGGAGCGTTCGCGCAGGTAGGTGCCGATACCGGCGAGGCAGCCGCCGCCGCCCACCGGGACCACCACCAGGTCGGGGGCGCGGCCGAGCTGGTCCAGGATTTCCGCGGCGATGGTGCCCTGGCCTGCGGCGGTGCGGGTGTCGTCGAACGGCGGCACCATGGTCGCGCCGGTGCGCGCCACGTCATCGGCGGCGGCCGCGGCGGCGGCATCGTAGGTCTCGCCGACCGCGATCAGTTCCACGAACTCACCACCGTGGATGCGGATGCGGTCGCGCTTCTGCTTCGGGGTGGTGGTCGGCACGTAGATGCGGCCGTTGATGCCCATGGCCTTGCACGCGAACGCGACGCCCTGTGCGTGGTTGCCCGCGCTTGCGGTGACCACGCCTGCGGCGCGTTCGCCTGGGCTGAGCTGGACCACCAGGTTGTAGGCGCCGCGCAGCTTGTAGGAGCGGACCACGGTGAGGTCTTCGCGCTTGAGGTAGACCTGCGCGCCGGTGAGCTGGGACAACCGCGGGCACAACTGCAGCGGGGTCGGGTCGATGATGTCGGCAATTCGCTTCGCGGCCGCGTCGATCTCGTCCGCGTTCAACGGCGGACGGGTGGGCAGTTCAGCGAGGACATCGACCGGATCCGACACCCGAATATCGTGCCACCCGCCGCGGTCGGCCGCTGCGGCGGGTGGTCGGCGAGGGTGCGAACCGATCAGCGCGGGGTCAGGACGAAGACCGGGATCTCGCGGGTGGTTTTCTTCTGGTATTCGGCGTAGTCGGGCCAGACCGCGACCGCGCGCTCCCACCACAGCGCCTTCTCCTCGCCGAAGACCTCGCGCGCGGTGTAATCCTTGGTCACCGTGCCGTCGCGCAGTTCGACGTGCGGTTCGGCCTTGATGTTGTGGTACCAAACCGGATGTTTGGGCGCCCCGCCCAGCGAGGCGACGACCGCGTACTCGCCGTCGTGCTCGACCCGCATCAACGGCGTCTTGCGCAGTTTGCCGGTCTTGGCGCCGCGAGTGGTGAGCAAGACGACGGGCACGCCCTTGAGCGTGGTGCCCTTCTCACCGCCGGATTTTTCGTAGGTCTCGGCCTGCTTGCGGGCCCAATCGGAGGTGCTCGGTGCGTATTCCCCAGTAAGTGGCATAACTGCGGAAACAGCGCGGGGCCGCGCGGTTGTTCCCGCGCCTGCCGAACAGCCGCTCCGACCGGCTGCTGTGGCACCCGCGACAAAAAGTTCGCTGGCCCTAACTTTGCTGTCCGGTATACCCTGAAGATATGACCGCGTCCTACCCCGAAGTCCGCGCCGCGAGCCGCCCGCTGCCGGCCCGCCCGGCCGTGATCGACCTCGCGGGTAGCGCCTGGCCGGTGTACAAGCTGGAGGCGCTCGCCGCCGGGCTGGCGACGCTGCTGGCATTGGCTCTGATCGTCGGTTCGGCGCAGGTCGCGGTGCTCGCCGCCGCCGCGGTGGGCAGCCTGGTGTGGATCACCGGGCTGCTGCGCGCCCGGTAGCCGCGCAGTTCACGGCGGTCCGAGCGGCAGATCCACCAACTCCCCGCGCGAGACCACCCCGAGCTTCGGATACGCCTTGTACAGGTGATGGCCGACCGTGCGCGGGCTGAGTACCAGCTGCGCGGCGATCTCCCGATTCGATATCCCCTGCGCGGCCAATCGGACGATCTGCAATTCCTGCGGTGTCAACGCGGCCGCGAGCCCGTGTGCGGGCCGGGTCGCCGCACCGACGCCGAGCGCGGCGAGTTCGGTGCGGGCCCGCTGCGCCCACGGCGCGAACCCGAGCCGATCGAAGGTTTCGGCGGCCGATTCGAGCAGGGTGCGCGCCTCGGTCTTGCGTTTGTCGCGGCGCAGCCACTCACCGAACAGCAGTTGGGTGCGCGCGGTGTCGAACGGGCGGCCCGCGGGTGTGAGCGCGGCGCGGAAGTGGCGTTCGGCGGTCTCGTCGGCGGCGGTGAGGGCTCGTGCGCGATGCGCGAGCGCGGCGATCCAGTCCGCACCGGTCTGGTCCGCCCACGCCGTCAGCCGTTCTCGTGCCGCTTCGGCTCGGCCCCGATCACCGGCCCGCACCGCCGCCTCCACCAGATCCGGCAGCACCCGCAACCCGATCACCTGATGACGCGCCGGTTCCACGGTGAGCGCCGTCAGCCGCGACAACGCCCCGTCTACCCGGCCGTATCCGAGGTCGAGCAGGCCGAGCGCCGCGTGCGTCCAGGTCGCGCCTGCCGCCTCTGGTCCACCGAGGTCATCGGCCAGCGCCTTGCCGACCAATTCGGCGCACTCACCTTCGTCGCCTTCCAGGGCGCCGAGGTAGGCGAGGAAACCGCACAGCTGACTGACCCAATGCCCGTTGCCGATGTCCTCGGCGATCCGCATCCCTTCGGCCGCCGCGATCCTCGATTCCCTCGGCCTGCCGAGGAACAGTTCGGCTTCGGCCCGGAAGAACAGCAGCGGCGGCAACAGGGCGATCCGGCCTTGTTCGCGGCATTGCGCCAACAGTGTCCTGGCGAGTTCACCCACCTGCTCATCCGCGCCGACCACCAGCCCGGCGCCGCACATCTGCACCAGATCGCGCGGGCTGTCGGCGCCGTTGCGCTGCGCGGCCGACGCGGCGGCACGCAGGTCGACTCGCTGGAGTGCCGGGGCGGGCTGTTCGGCCGAACGATGCTGGATGTCGAGCGTGGCGGCGAGCAGGTAGCCGATGATCGGCGCCATCGGGTCGGCTGCGGGCAAACACAGGGCGCGGACCCGCTCGGCGACCTCGGCGAGTTCCTTCACGCCGACATACCAGGCGGCATGCACAGCCTGAGCCAGGATGCGCGCGGCCCGTGACGGGTCGGTGGTGGCGTCGGCGGCTCTCAACAGCAGCTCGTGTGCCGTCCGCGGGCGGCCTGCGCCGAATTCGGCGGTGCCGCGCACCGAGTCGAGCCGGGCGGTCACCGATTCGTCGCAGCTATGCGCCGCGGCACGTTCGGCCAGCGCCCGGGCGCGATCGAACTGCCCCGCCTCCACAGCGGTTTCAGCGGCCGGTACCAATCGCCGCACCCGGGTGTCGGCGTCGGTGCTCAGGTCCGCCGCCCGCTCGTAGGCCGCGACCGCGCCGTGATAGCCGCTGCGTACGCGGGCCCGTTCGGCGGTGGCTTCCAGTGCGGCCGCGGCCGATTCCTCCGGTCCGGTCGCGGCGGCCGCCAGATGCCAAGCCCGCAAGTCGGCATCCTCCGGCGCGGTCGATACCTCCGCCAGTGCGCGATGGGCTTGCAGCCGGCGGCTCAGCCCCGCGCTCTGATAGACCGCCGAGCGCAGCATCGGATGACGGAACACCAGTGTGCTTCCGTCGCTGTGCACCAGTCCCGCGTCCTCGGCCGGCCGCAGGTCGCTCACCTGCGCGCCCAGCGTTTCGGCCGCCCGCAGCACCGTCGCCAGATCCGCTGTGTGCGCGGCGGCCGCCACCAGTAGCAAGGTCGAGGTCGGTTCCGGCAGCCCGCTGATCTGTCCGTGGAACGCCATCCGCAGCCGGTCGGTCAGCGGCAGCGGATTCGGTCCTGCCTCGGGTGTTTCGGCCGCCAGCACCGCGGGCAGTTCCAGCAGCGCCAGCGGATTTCCCGCCGCTTCGGTGAGCAGCCGATACCGCAGCACCGGCGCGAGGTCGGGCGCGGTGCTGTCGATGAGCGCGGCCGCCGCCTCCTGCCGTAGCCCGGTCAACCGGAGTTCCGGGATGCCCGGCGCCGGGAAGTCGGAAGCGCCCGCGCGGGTGGCGAACAGCATCACCACGCCTTCGGCGTCGAGCCTGCGTGCGGCGAACAGCAGGGCCTCGGCGGTGGCGCGGTCGAGCCAGTGCGCGTCGTCGATCAGGCACAGCAGCGGGCCGTCCGCGGATTCCTCGGCCAGCAGCGTCAGCACGGCGAGACCGATCAGCATCCGGTCGCCCGGGTCGCGCGGCGCCAGCCCGAACGCGCCGCGCAGTGCGTCTCGCTGCTGCTCGGGCAGCCGCTCCACCAGCTCCATACCCGGCCGCACCAGCAGGTGCAGCCCGGCGAACGGCAGCTCGGCCTCGGACTCGATCCCCGCGCTGCGTGCCGCCGGAATGCCTTGCGCCGCCGCGTAATCCAGCAGCGCCGTTTTCCCGATGCCTGCGTCCCCGCGCAAGACCAGCGCTCCACTGCGCCCGGCTCGCGCCGCGTCGAGCAGCCGATCGATCTCGGCTTGTTCGGCTTCCCGTCCGTGCAGCATTCGCCCACGGTAACGTCCCGCGTCGGGTTGATGCCTGGAGTCGCGATGGGTGGACAGCGTTTTCCGCCGCACCTCAGCGCCGCAAACTCACCTCCCGCCGCACCCGCGACAGCTTCGCCGGATTACGCACCGAATACAGTCCGGCGATCAGCCCGTCGTCCACGCGCATCGCGATGACCGTGTCGATCTCGCCGGCCAACCGCAGGATCAGCGCCGGATACCCGTTGACCCACGCGGTCTCCATCGACCGGGCGGCGAGGTTGCCCAGCCCAGCCGACAGCAGCCCGGCCACCGCCTCGGCGCCCACAATCGGCACCGACGCCGCTTGCGCGACGCCGCCGCCATCGCCGAGGAACACCACCTCCGGCGCGAGAATATCGAGCAGACCCTGTAATTCGCCGGTCTCGACCGCGTGCCGGAACGGCTCGAGCGCCCCGCGGGTCTCCGACTCCGACACCACCCCGCGCGGCCGGCGTGCCGCCACATGCGCTCGCGCCCGATAGGCGAGCTGGCGCACCGCCGCGGGGCTGCGGTCGACGGCCTCGCCGATCTCCTCGTAGCTCAGGTCGAACACGCAGGGTCGCCCCGGTCGCCCGCCCCTTCCGCGACGAACGCCCCGGCCGCTGCCGCCCGCGCCGTGCTGTCGGCAATTCGATCGGCGAGTCCCGGCTCGGCCGGAGCCCTGAGCAACACCAGCCGGTGATACATCGGCGCGGTGGCCGCGATCAGCAGCTCGCGCGCGTCGGTCGCAGCGGGGATCTCCCCACGCGCCACCGCCCGTTCGACGACGATCTCCGACTGTCCGTAACGCTGCTCCCACAGCTGTTGTAGTGCGCGCGCGGCCTCCTCCGACCGGAACGACACCGCGATCAGCGCGGCGGCGATCGAGGGCTGTTCGGTCAGCGACGCCTGGATCTCCTCGTTGAGTGCGGCGAGGTCGCCGCGCAGTGACCCGGTGTCGCGGGGCTGCCAGTCGAGATCGGCCGCGGCGGCGAAGACGTCGGCGATCAATCCGCCGACGTCGCGCCAGCGCCGGTACACCGTTGCCCGATGCACGCCGGCGCGGGCAGCGACGGTGTCGATGGTGAGCGCGTCGTAGCCGTGTTCGGTCAGCTCGGCGTGCACCGCCTCGAGGACCTGGGTGCGGATACGGGCTGTTCGGCCGCCGGGCCGGGGGCGGGGAGTGCGGGTGGGCCGGTCGTTGTCCGGTGCGGATTTCATCGTCGGTCATCCGATGCTTGACGGAACGGTTCTGGGCTGTCATCCTATTACGACAGTTGTCGCACTAGTGAGGTATTGCCGATGCTCATTCGAAGTGTTCACCCGTCCCCGCGGCCCGTCACGGCCGCCTCGACCTCGAATGCTTCGGAGCGTGTCCATGCCCACTCAGATCACCGCACGCGCGGTCACCAAGTCCTTCCACGGTCGCGTCGTTCTGGACGAGATCAGCTGCTCGCTCGGCGCGGGTGAGCGCACCGGCATCATCGGCGAGAACGGGTCCGGTAAGTCCACCCTGCTGCGCCTGCTCGCCGGCGTCGAACGGCCCGACCGGGGTGAGATCGTCGTTCAATCCGACGGTGGGGTCGGCTATCTCGCACAAGACGAGCAGCTCCCGCCACACCTGACGGTCCAGCAGGTCGTCGACCGCGCCATGAGCGAACTGCGCGAGCTCGAACGCCGCATGCGCGCACTCGAGGCCGCGATGGCCGACGGCGACGACTCCGTGATGGCCGAATACGGCGAGCTGATGACCGCCTTCGAACTGCGCGGCGGTTACGACGCCGATGCCCGCCTCGAACAAGCCCTGCACGGCCTCGGCCTCGGTTTGGTTCCGCGCTCGCGCACCGTCGGCGGGCTCTCCGGTGGCGAACAGGTGCGTTTGCGCCTGGCCGCCGTGCTGGCCGCCGCACCGGAGGTGCTGTTGCTCGACGAGCCGACCAACCATCTCGACGACGACGCCCTCACCTGGCTCGAGGAGCACCTGCGCACCCGTCGCGGCACTACCGTCGCGGTCTCCCACGACCGGGTTTTCCTGGAACGGGTCGCGACCAGCCTGCTCGAAGTCGACGCCGACCGGCGCCGGGTGGTGCGCCACGGCAACGGTTACAGCGGTTTTCTCGCCGAGCAGGCGGCGGCCCGGCAGCGCTGGGAACAGTCGTACGCGCAGTGGCAATCGGAGGTGGCGAGGATGCGCGAGACCGCCGCGACCACCGCACGTCAGGTGGCACCGGGACGGGCGATGCGCGACAACAACAAGATGGCCTATGACCGTGCCGTCGGGCGTGTGCAGCAGTCACTGGCGAGCCGGGTCCGCAATGCCGAGGAGCGGCTGCGCCGCCTGCTCGACGACCCGGTGCCGCCGCCACCGAAACCGTTGCGGTTCACGCCGACGCTGGCGGGTGGCCGGGTGCGCGGCGCGGTGCTCGAGGCCACCGATGTCATGGTCGAGGGTCGCCTCGGCCGGACCGGTCTCACCCTCGCCTCGGGCGATCGCCTGTTGATCACCGGTCCGAACGGCGCGGGCAAGTCCACGCTGCTGCGAGTGCTGGCCGGTGATCTCATCCCGGACGCGGGCACGGTGGTTCGCCGTGGCCGCATCGGCTACCTCGCCCAGCAGCCGCCGTCCGCGAGGCCGGGGGAGACCCTGCTCGCGGCATTCGCCCGCGGCCGGGGCGAACCCGATCGGCAGGCCGAGCGCCTGGTGGCGCTGGGCTTGTTCGACCGTGCCCGGCTCACCGCCCGTGTCGCCGAACTGTCCACCGGACAACGCCAACGCCTCGCGCTGGCACGGCTGGTCAGCGAGCCGACCGACGCGCTGCTGCTCGACGAGCCGACCAACCACCTCTCACCCGGTTTGATCGAGGAGCTGGAGGCGGCACTGGCCGACTACCCCGGCGCACTGGTGATCGTCAGCCATGACCGGCGGCTGCGCCAGCGCTGGCGCGGCGCGCAGCTCGAGGTGGGTGCCGTTCCTGCCGCTGTGTGAGAACTGCCGCGGGGAAACCCCGCGGACTCACTGCGGCCGCTTGAACCAGTCTGCCGCGCTGCGCTGCGACAACAGGATCACAATCGCCAGGCACATGGCCAGGCCGAGGAGACCGGGTGGGAGTCCTTGGGTCAGCCCGCCGAGTCCGAACACAATGCCGAAACTGGCGGCGACGATCGCGGCCACGCGTACGCCGTTGCCGTTCACTCCGAAGCCGAACGCCAGGATCACGAGAAACACAGCGGGCAGATAGCCACCGATGAGCGCGCCGACCAATTCCCAGTTGTCCACCGACACCGCCACGGCCATCAGGGCGGCGCCCACGGCGCCGAACACCCAGGAGATGATCTGCGCCGCCCGCACCGGCGCGGGCATGGTGTGCGGAAATTCCTGCGACATCGGGTCCTGTGGTGCCGGCCAGGCGTCCGGGGCGCCGTTGGCTCCCGCGGGGTACGGCTCGTATCCGGTGTCGGTCGCCATATCGTCGTTCTTACCGAAAGCCACTGGGGTCCCCGTCTTTCCGCCCGACCGGTCTATGCGCCGGTCCCTCGGCGGCGAACACTACAGTGCCGGAGCCGGTGCATTAGGTAATGCCGTCGGAAAAGTACTTATAGGTGACTGATTCGGCGACCCCCTGTCCGCCCATAACGTAGTTCTCATCAGCCGATCGAGCGGAGAAACCGCAGATCACAACGTTATGGAGGCCCCGATGAACACCATCGTCGAGCAGTACCTGGAAGCCTGGAACACCACCGACGCCGCCGCCCGCGCCGCCGCCGTGGAGCGCGTCTTCACCCCCGACGCCGGCTACGTCGACCCGCTGGTATCGGTCACCGGCCACGAGCAGCTGGCCGCCGCCATCGCCGGCGTGCAGGCCCAGTTCCCCGGCTGGGTGTTCCGCCCCGGCGGCCCGGTGGACGGCCACCACGACCAGGTGCGCTTCACCTGGGAGCTCGGCCCCGCCGACGGTCCCGCCGTCGTCATCGGCTTCGACGTCGCGATCCTCGCCGCCGACGGCCGCATCGCGAACGTCTACGGCTTCCTCGACAAGGTCCCCGCCGCCGCCTGACCCCACCAACCTTCCGAACTCTCCAGGAGTCGTCATG
>NZ_BAFY01000095.1 GCF_000308555.1 Nocardia cyriacigeorgica NBRC 100375
GCCGGTCGAGGATCTCGCGGGCCAGCCGTAGCCGCTCGGCGGGTGTGGTCGCGGCGTCGAACACGTCGAGGCCGCCGCCGGGCACCGCTTCGAACATCAGCGTCGCGCAGGTCCGCTCCTGTCCCGGGGTGCCGGTGAGGGCCGGTGTGGAGACCATCTCGCCGAGCCCGGGCAGCGCTACATAGGTGCCGAGCCCGTCGGGATCGGGGGTGACCCCGTCGAGGTACAGCGCCGCCAGTGTGCGGACCGGCCGGCTCGGCACGGTCAGCGAGGAGTCGAGCGGAAAGCAGGCGGCCAGCTCGCGCGAGGCGCGGGTGACGACGGTGAGGTCGTGTCCGGCGGCGCCGCGGTCGACGTCGTCGACCGAGGGCTCGGTGAGCTCCACCCGGCCGCCACCGGCCACGAATTCGCCGAACCAGCGGGCGAAGACGGTGCGCTGGTCGACGCTGCGGGCCGGTGCGCTGAACCGCCCCGACCAGCCGGCCACCGCATGGCGGTCGACCACCATGGTGAACCGGATGCCGTCGATGGCGGGCGCGTCGGCCCAGTAGTCCAGGCCGGCCTCCGCCTCGAGGGCGATGGTGCGGGCGAACTTGACCTGTGTGCTGGTGACCGAACCGGCCAGCACCGCCTCGGCGTCCTTGTCGGTGACCAGCGTGACGTCCTGGCCACCGCGCTGAAGGCGCAGCGCCAGCGGCAGCCCGCATTCGCCGGCACCCACCACCTGTATCTGTCCCATGTACGGATCCTTCCGGTATCGATCGGCGTGTACCGGAATCGTCGGATGATAGGTAGGGCGCGCACATCGGTAGGCGATGCGCGCACCGGTGCCGCGGCCCGCGCCGCGCCGGGGCCTGCGCCCGCCGCTCATGTCCACAATCCGCGGCACGGCAGCGCGGGCAGATCGCGGTGCGGCTGCTGGTCGATGGTCACGTGCAGGCCCAACGCCGCTGCTGCCAGCGCGAATCGGGCGGCGACGGCGCGGTCGTCCTGGTAGCTCAGTTCGATCGGCGGGTCGTCGAAGCGCACGCGAATCCGGCAGGTTTGCGGCCGGGTAGCGTGGCCCGGCCCGAGGTCGTGAGTGTCCCGCAGAGGCGTCATTCGCACTGTCCTGACAGTTTCGCTGGTCGTGCCGGTGCTCCCAGGCGTCGCCGGATGCCTTGGGCGGCAAGTGGACCCATCACATTGCGCCTATAGGTAGATCGCGCACATCCGTGGCCGCAACACCCGATTTCCGACGCGCGCGACGGCTATGCTGCACCATCGTGACGGCCAGAACTGCGCGCACCGGTGCTCCGCCGGCGGCCACCAGTGATTTCATCGGCCGCGAGCGTGAGTTGGAGAAGATCGGCACCCTGCTGCTCGGTTCGACCCGGCTGATCACGCTGATCGGCGCTGGTGGCATCGGCAAGACCCGATTGGCGACCGAGGCGGTGCACCGATTCCACAAGGCCAAACGGGTGCCGGTGCATTGGGCCCGGCTGGCGAGGCTGCCCCGGCATGCCGACGCCGCCGCGATCGAGAACGAGCTTGCCCAGTCGCTGGTGCACGACGATTTCTCCGGGCGCCCGGCCTGGGATGCCCTCACCGATACCCTGGCCCGCACCGACGCCGTCGGACGCAAGTTGCAGACCGTGCTGGTGATGGACAATTGCGAGCACGTCCTCGAGGGCGTGGGCCGGGTGATCGCCGATCTGATCGCCGCGGTGCCCGGCTTGACCGTGGTCGCGACCAGTCGCGAAGCCATCGGCTGGGTCGATGAGCATCTGGTTCCGGTGGGTTCGCTGTCGGCGGAGCAGGCGCTGACGATGTTCCGCGGCCGGGCCGAATTGACCGGGCACAGCGTCGCGGGCGCCGTGGACAGTGAACTCGCGGCCGCGATCTGCCGGCACGTGCACAATCATCCGCTGTCGATTCAGCTGGCCGCCGCCCGGCTGCGCAGGCAACCGCTGTCGATGATCCTGCGCGATCTCACCGGGGAGGCCTCCGACCGCCGGTTGGGCTGGTCGCCGGGGCACCGGGTCGGCGCCGACGGCAGGCATCAGGGCATCCGCGATGTCATCGCCTGGTCCTACGACCTGTGCCACGACAAGGAGCGGCTGCTGTTCGAGCGGCTGTCGGTGTTCGCCGCCGGCTACGACGCCGATCCCGGCGACACCGGTGAACGCGATATCGGTGCCGAACTCGAGGCCATCGAAGCGGTCTGCGCCGACGACGATCCCGGCGCGCGCCCGGACGGTATTGCCCGCGAGGAGGTCGAGGGCCTGCTGGAGCGGCTGGTCGATCAATCGCTGGTCTCGGTGCATCTGACCGCCGAGGCCGCGCGATATTCGCTGCTGGAGAGTTTCCGGGTCTTCGCTCAGCAGCGCCTGCGCGATCGCGGCGAGGCGGAATTGGCGCGGTTCAGCGATCGGCACCGCCGCTACTACCGCGACAAGGTGGCGCGGGCCGCCGGCGAATGGCTCGGCCCCGGCGAGCAGCAGCTGCTGGATTGGGCCCGCGCCGCCTGGGACAACCTGCTGTGCGCCATCGACAGCGCCGAGGCGACCCCGGGGGAGGCGGCGGTCGGCTTGGAGATCATGGTCGGGCTGATCGCCATCCGGGTGCCGTTCTTCAAGGGGTCGTTGCGCGAGTCGCGTCATCTGGCCGAACGTGCGCTCGCCGCTACCCGCGCGCTGGACCCGCAGCCGGTCGAGCTGCAGGTCACCGCCATGTCGATGATCGGCTGGCTGAGCATGTGCCAGGGCATTCCCGCCGATGCCGAACGGCTGCTCGACGAATGCGTCGCCGCCTGCCTGCCCGAGCCGGACGCGGTGGCGCGGGTCCGCCGGGAACCGGAGGCGGATCTGGGCTTGCCCGCGCCGGTGGAGTTCACCTACGGCAGCCTGTTGATGTTGGTGCACAACGATCCTCGCGCGATCGCGGTGCTCGCGCGTGCGCAGCGCAAATTCCGCGCGGCCGGCGACCGCGGTGGTGCGTCGCTGAGTGAGATGTTCGAGGTTCTCGCCACCGGTTTCACCGGAACCCCCGAGCAGGCCCGCGATATCGCCCGCCGTCATCTCGAGGCTTCGCGCCGTGCCGGTGCGCCGTGGGATCTGTCCTGGGCCGAACTCGGCTGGGTGCTGGCGCTGATCAAGAACAGCGATGCCGAGACCGCCCTCGCTCGCGTGCGCGCCACGCTGGCCGACCAGCTGGCCATGCGTGATCGGTGGGGCACCGTCTGGGCGGTGCACATGTACGCGTGGGCGCTGGCGCGCAAGATCGACGACGGGCCGGCGCCCGGCGACCGCCCGCGCGACTGCGCCCGCGAGATCGCCTGGATTCTGGGCGGCGCGGCGTCGCTGCGGCGCCGCCTCGGCGTCGACCTGGAACACCTCACCTCCTTCCGCGCCGAAACCGAGTGGGCCGCGCAGGTCGCGCGGTCGGCCCTCGGTGAGGCCGCGTTCACCGCCGCCGAACGCGAGGGCGCGATGCTGCGCCCGGAACTCGACGAGGTGGCCCGGCTGGCCCTGGGCACGCTGTCGCTGGACGCGCTGCCGGTGCGGCATCCGGTCCGGCGGCAGCGGCCGACTCGCTGGCAGGAGCTGTCGGCGGCCGAGCAGGATGTGGCGACGCTGGCGGCGGCGGGCTGGACCAATACCGCGATCGCCGCCCGCCGGGGCAGCTCGTTCAAGACCGTCGACGCGCAGATGGCCGCGATCTTCCAGAAGCTCACCATCGGCTCCCGCGACGACATCATCGCCCTGGTCCCCGCCGAGCACCGCGCCACCGTCGCCGAGGAGGCGGCGCGGCGCCCCGGCACACCACGCAAACGGGAGCCGCGGCCGCCGGGCACCTGAGCCGCGCCCGCGGCGACCGTGCGGGCGCGGCGTCGTGCGGGGGAGTATCAGACGCGGACGGGTGCCGGTTCAGCGGCGGTTGCGCGCTCCTCGGCGACCTGCGCGCCCGTCCGGGCGGTGGCGTCGCGCCGCTGCGTCGCGGCCACGCAACCCACCAGCCCCAATGCCACCACACCCAGTGCCGCGCCGATCCAGGCCGTCGCCGGATACCCGAACCCGGCGGTGAGCGCCAGCCCACCCAGCCATGGTCCCGCGGTGATCCCGACATTGAACGCCGAGGTGTTCACCGCCGCAGCCATCGTTGGCGCCTCGGGGGCGAGTGCGAACACCCGGGAGTTCAGCACCGGGTTGGTGCCGAATCCGAACGCGCCCAACGCTATCGCGAGCACCACCATCGGCGCGATGTGCGTGGCGGTCAGCGCGATCAGCGCGGAGGTGACGATCAGTCCGGTGACGCCGACGGTCAGCGTGCGCATCGGATGCCGGTCGGCCACCCGGCCGCCGACGACGATGCCTGCCAGCGCGCCCGCACCGTATCCGGCCAGGACGACGGGCACCCAGGAGTCGGCCAGGCCGGTGGTTTCGGTGAGCATGGCGCCCAGATAGGAGAAGGTCACCAGCAGCGCGCCGGTCGCCACGGCCGTCATGGCGTAGGACAACCACAGCCGGGGCCGAACCATACCGGCGAGTTCGCTGCGCACCCGCGGCGTCCGGGCGGGGCGCCCGCCGGGGATTTTCGCCAGCACGCCGATCATGGCGGGCGCCGACAGGATCGCGACCGCCCAGAAGGCGGCCCGCCAGCCGAAGTGCTGCCCGATGACGGTGCCGAGGGGCAGTCCGACGACGGTGGCGACGGTCAAGCCGCCCGCGACGACGCTCATCGCCCGCCCGCGCATGTTCTCCGGCACCAGGCCGATCGCGGTGGCGGCCGCGACCGCCCAGAATCCGGCGTAGACGAAGGCCGCGACGACGCGGGTGCCGAAGACCACCCAGTAGTCGGTGGACAGCGCACCGACGATGTGCGCGGCGATGAAGACCGCGAGGAACACCAGCAGGGCGGTACGCCGCGACCAGCGCAGCGTCAGCACGGCCAGTACCGGGGCACCCGCGAGCATGCCGAGCGCGAAGGCCGAGATCAGCAGGCCGGCACGGGGAACCGAGACGCCGAGGTCGGCCGACATCTCGGTGAGTAATCCGGCGAGCATGAGTTCGG
>NZ_BAFY01000094.1 GCF_000308555.1 Nocardia cyriacigeorgica NBRC 100375
AGCGTCGAGGCCGCCACCGCGAACGCCAGCCCGACCGTGCGCGACAGATCCAGCGACACCACTGTCAGCGAGAGCCCGAGCGGCACCGCACCGGCCACCAGCGCCGCCGCCCGGAAGTCCCGGATGCGTCCGCGCAGCACGTCGGTACTGAGTACGCCCGCGATGCTGACCAGCAGCCCGGACGAGGTGGCGAGAAAGGCCGCGATCGCCCCCGCCGCCGCCAGCGCGGCCAGCAACTGGCCGGGGAGTCCGTCGAGTACCGAACCGGGCAGCAGCAGCACCGCGGCATCGGAGGTGCCGGTGATCAGCAGTTGCGGCACATACAGTCGCGCGAACACGCCGAGCAGGATCGGGAACAGATAGAACCCGCCGACCAGCCCGATGACCGCCAGCGCGGTGGCACGGGCGGCGCGGCCGTCGGGGTTGGTGTAGAAGCGCACCAGCACATGCGGCAGGCCCATGGTGCCGAGGAAGGTCGCGATGATCAGCGAATACACCTGATACAGCGGATGCGGGTCGCCGAAGCCGCCGCCGGGTAGCAGCCAGGCCGCGCCGTCGGCGGGTGCGCCCGCGACCACCGGCACCGTGGCGCCGGCGTCGAGCACGAGCCGGGTATCGGCGGCGAGTTCGTGCTCGCCGGGGCCGAGCACGATCGGGCCGTCGACGTCGCGGCCGTCGACCGTGCCGGTGATCGTCACCCGCTGCGACGCGTCGACCTGCACGATCACCGGTGTGGTGACCTCGACGGTGGTGGTCTGGGAGACCGTCGGCGGGGCAGGGGAGCCGACCGACTGCTGCGCGCCGAGGAAATGCCCGACCAGCACCAGCGCGGGCAGCGCGACCGCCGTGAGCTTGAGCCAGTACTGAAACGCCTGCACGAGCGTGATCGACCGCATCCCGCCGCCGACCACGTTGGCGATCACGATCGCACCCACCGCCACCGCACCCACCCAGCCCGGCACGCCGAGCAGAATGCGCAGTGTCAGCCCCGCGCCCTGGAACTGCGGGATCAGATACACCCCGCAGATCAGCACCACCACCAGCGCCGCGAGCCGCCGCAAACGCAAGGAACCGAGCCGGAACTCGGCGAAATCCGGCACCGTGTAGGCGCCCGAGCGCCGCAGCGGCGCGGCGACGAACAGCAGCAATCCGAGATAGCCCGCGGTGAACCCGACCGGATACCACAGCGCGTCGGCCCCGTACTTGGCGATCAACCCGGCGACGCCGAGAAACGAAGCGGCCGACAGGTATTCACCCGAGACCGCCGCGGCGTTCCAGCGCGGGCCGACGCTGCGCGAGGCCACCAGGAAGTCGGAGGTGGTGCGCGCCAAGCGAACTCCGTAGCCGCCGATGATCACCGTGGCCGCCGCCGCCAGCAGCAGCGCCGCCACCGTCAGCCAGGTACCGGCCGCCGTGGAGTCCGTCATCTCGAGCCCCGGGCCATCTCAGTCTTCGGCCAGTTCGAGGAGGTCGTGCTCGTTGCGCTCGGCCAGCCGGACGTAGAGGCGGCCGATCAGATACAGCGCCGGATAGGCCGCGCCGCCCAGCAACAGCCAAGGCAACCGGATGCCAAGAACATGGGCGGTCGCGACGGATTCGATGCCGAACAGCAGGGGCAGCGCGCCGAGCGTCGCCACCGTCACCAAGGCCAGGCGCAGCGCGAGCCCCAGCTGTGCGCGGATCAATCCGCCGATCATGGCGGCGCCGATCTCGGTCTGCTCGGCCACCTCCATCCGGGTGTGCACTCGGCGGGCACCGCGCCGTTCGGCCAGCACGACGCGTTCGCGGGGTGGACGCTGCGGGCTCGTCATCGGGCGGTCCAGGTCTGGCGTGGGCCGCGCACGAGCCGCTGTTTGAGTTCCCGCACCTGACGTCGGCTGACCGGCAGCTCGACCGCCGTCGCCTCGCCCTCGCCGCGCAGGCACACCACCGTGCCGTTTCCGACCGTGCGCAGCCCGGTGACCTGCCGCAACGCGACCAGATACGATCGGTGTACCCGCAAGAATCCGGCGTCCTGCCAGCGCGCCTCCAGCGCCGAGAGGGGAATGCGCACCAGATGCGAGCCGGCACTGGTGTGCAGGCGGGCGTAATCGCCGTCGGCTTCCACCCAGCTCACGCTGGAGCGGTGCACCAGCGTCGTCACCCCGGCCAGCTCGACCGGGATCACCTCATTGGCATCGGCGGGTTGCGGTGGCGTCTCGGTGCCGGGTGCCGCGGCGGCCGCGCGGGCGGCGGCGATCCGGCGCACCGCCTCGGCCAGCCGCGCCTCGCGCAGGGGTTTGAGCAGGTAGTCGACCGCACCCAGGTCGAAGGCGGCCACGGCCTTGTCATCGTGGGCGGTGACGAACACGACCGCCGGCGGCGCGGCGAATTCGGACAGGATGCCGGCCAGCTCCATGCCGTCGAGGCCGGGCATATTGATATCGAGGAACACCGCGTCGACCGGGTTGGCCCGCAGCAACCGCAGCGCGCTGGTGGCATCGCTCGCGGCATGGATCTCGCCCACCGCCGGCTGCTCCCGCAGCAGGTAGACCAGCTCGTCCAGCGCGGGCTTCTCATCGTCGACGGCCAGCACCCGCAGCATCGCCAGCCCCTTCCGGTGTCCTACATCACAGCCCACCCATCGTAGACAGTGCCAGCGGCAGCATTCACGCTTGGATTCCGGCGCGGAACTTCGGCACCCGCATGCTGACCTTGGTGCCAGCGCCGGGCGCGGTCTCGACCACCAACCCGTAGTCGTCACCGAAGGCCGCGCGCAACCGGTCGTCGACATTGGCCAAGCCCACATGTGCCGATTCGACGGCCGCCGTGGTGCCGGAACCGGATTCGGTGGCGTCGAGCTCACCGGAGCGCAGCAGTTCCGGATCCATGCCCGCGCCGTCGTCCTCGACGCTGATCACACAGTCGGTGCCCGCGTCGGCGGCGACGATGCTGACCGTCCCGCCGGTGGGCGATCCGGCCAGCCCGTGCCGCACCGCGTTCTCCACCAGCGGTTGCAGCGCGAGGAACGGCAGCACCACCCCCAGCACCTCCGGGGCGATCTGCAACTTGACCTGGAGCGCGTCACCGAAGCGGGCCCGCTCCAGCGCCAGATAACGTTCGATATTGCGCAATTCGTCGGCCAGCACGGTGTATTCGCCCGCGGCGCGGAACGAGTAGCGGGTGAAGTCGGCGAATTCCAGGATCAGTTCGCGGGCCCTGGCGGGGTCGGTGCGCACGAACGAGGCGATGGTGTTGAGCGCGTTGTAGATGAAATGCGGGCTGATCTGCGCCCGCAGCGCCCGCACCTCGGCCCGGTCCAGCCGCGCCCGCGAGGCGTCGAGCTCGGCCAGCTCCAACTGCCCGCAGGCATACCGCGCGACCTCGGCGACCGCCCCCAGCGTGCCCGGGCCGGGAGTGCCGGTGGTGACCACCCCGAGTGCACCCACCACCCCGGTGCCTTCGATGATCAGCGGCTGCGCGATGAGCGTGCGGCCGGCGTGGTCGTTGGCGCGGGCGCGCGACTGTCCACCGGGCCCGCCGACGAGCACCGGACGCTCACCGGTGACGGCCCGCCGCGCGGCCTCGGTGAACTGCTCGGCCAGATCGGCGTGCGGGCCGTCCCAGGCCAGCAACGCACCCTCCGCGTCGGCCACCCCGAGCCCTTCGGCCCCGGTCAGCGCACGCAGATGCGGCGCGGCTTCGGCCGCAGACTTCTGGTCGAGCCCGCGCCGCAACGGCCGCGCCGCGAGCGAGGCGGTGTGCAGCGCTGTGTGCACCGCCCGTTCGGCCGGGGTGGTCACCACGCGCCGGGTCCGTGACCAGACCAGCAGGCCCACCGCGAGCAGTGCCGCGGCGACCGCGACCGCGATGATCGTGGTGGTCATGCGCGGGCGTGTGGGCCGGGCACGCCGAGGCCGACGCACGACCGATGTGCGGCCGGGGTTGCCGGGTGCCTGTCGTGCACGGCCTGGTGTCCGGCGCGTGTGGACCGGTGTGTGTCGGGGGTTGCCGGGTGCCTGTCGTGCACGGCCCGGCATCCCGCGCTTGTGGTCCGTCCTGCGCCGAGCGGGGGCGAGCCGAGGCGCCGGCCCTGCTCGCCGTGCATGCCGTGCGCACCCGAGCGCGCGAGCAGCGCCGCCTGCCGATGACCGTTCATGCCCTGATTGTGCCGCTGATCATCGGCCCGGGGCTCCGCTCCGCGCCGCTCACTGCCGAGCTGCAGTACCGGTTCGCCGCGCCGCGCCGCCTCGACCCGCTCCGCACCTGGTCGCCACGCCCGGACTGGCGGATACCGAGCGCACGGGCGGAACCGGCCGGTGCGGGGCACGCCGCCGTGTCCTCCTCACGGCCGCGCGGTGCGGCTTCGTCGCGCTCAGCCTTGGTATTCGGCCACGGTGAACTCGATGGTCCCCGGCTCGGGCACGTGGGCCGCGCCGATGGTGATGGTGGCCGAGAACTTTCCGATTCCCGGTGCGAACAGGGCGGCCTTGCCGTCGTTCATCCAGTAGCCGGGCCCGTGCGGAGTCTGCGTCTTGCTGCCCGTCGCACCGGTCTCGAGATTGCGCCAGTTCAGCGTGACCGGCAGCTGGCAGTCGCCGACGCCCCACATGGTGGACGCGACCGTGAACGCCGCGTGCTCGGGATAGGCGTCACCGTTGACCGACGCCTCGATCTGTGCGACACACAGACCTTGCGTCAGCGAATACACCGTCTGGAATGCGCCACCGTTGACCGCCGCCGCGGGCGCCGCGATGACCGTCAGTGCGGCCACGGCCAGAGCGGACGCCGCCGGAACGGCGAAAGCGAGCTTGCTGGTCATCATCGACCACCTCGAAGGGTTCGTCATGGGATGGGATCACGCTTGCTGCCCGGCGACGCTACCAGTGGGCCGTGCGATATCAGGGCGGATTCGCGACGGCCACAGCGGCCTTCCCCGCATCGGGCCCAAGCCGCTCCACCGTTGGCGTGATTCGTCGAGGTAGCAATAGCCGATCACCGCCTGGCAGAACCGCGCCGAGGCCGGGCCGGGCTGAACGGCGCGACCGCAGCAGCATCGAGGGCGCGGACCGTCGACCGACCACTGGGTAGCCTTCGTCGACGCATGGCAGACGTCCGGCCGTGACAAACTCGGCGAACGCATGCGATCGACCGGCCAGGGGAGAAGGCTTGGTGTTTGGTGAGAAGGCCGTGGCGGCAGGCGATGTCGAGTGAGGGTTCCGTGGTGCTGGGCCGGGGATGCCGTGGTGCTGGATCGGGGATGCCGTGGTGCTGGGCGAGACGCCGTGGAGTTGGGCGCGGATGTCGTGATATCGGGTGAAGTCGCCGTGACGTTGAGTGAGGGTTCCGTGGTGCTGGACGGGGACGCTGTGGTACTAGACGGGGATGCCGTGGTGTCGGACCGGGATGCTGTGGTGCTGAACGGAGACGCCGGGGTGCTCGGAGCGGATGCGGTGGGTGCGGGTGAAGACGCGGTGGCGCTGGGGGATGATCCTGCGGTTCGGGCGGCCGATGCCGGCCGGTCGGAGCGCACACCCGCACTGATGGGAGCCCTGACCGAGATCGCTTTCCGGACAGGCGCTTCCGGTGCACCGGAAGTCCTGGCCGACCGGGTGGACGTGCTGGTGATCCGCGTGGGCGAGGTCGTGGTCAAAGCGCACTCCGCCGACTCCGATGTCTCCGCCCTGCGCACTCGCCTGCGCGTAGCCGATTCGCCGTGGCTGCGATCGGTGCTGCTGGCCCCGGTTCCCGTCGACGGCGAAACGCTGCTTTCACGTGCCGGCAGACCGATCACGTTGTGGCCGTCCGGCTCACCGGTAGACCCGGAGGCTCCCGACGCCGCGCCATGGGAATCGGCCGCACGGCTGCTCGCCACCCTGCACGCCACACCCGTCCACCGCCGCCGCGACCTCCCGGCCGCCGGTGGTCCGGCCAGGGTCCGCCGGGCCATGCGCCGACTGCACAATGCAGGCCACACGGCAGACGCCACGGCAGCGGCAGTGGTCCGCCGAGCGTTCGACCGTCTCCCCGAATTGGACTGCGCACCAATGGCCCTCACGCACGGCGACTTCCACCTCGGCCAGCTGGTCCGCCCCGCCGACGGCGCCTGGCGGCTGATCGACCTCGACGATCTCGGCCTCGGCGACCCCGCATGGGACCTCGCCCGCCCGGCCGCCTTCTTCGCCGCCGGCATCCTCGATCCGGCCGCCTGGACCCGCTTCCTGACCGCCTATCGCGCGGCGGGCGGGTCCGCCATCCCAGCCGACGGCGACATCTGGCCGGCGCTGGATCTCCCGGCCCGCGCCGTCGTCGTCCAGGCGGCCGCCTTGGCGGTGGCGTCGGGCCGGTCGTTGGACGACCTGGATACCGCATTGGTCGACACCTGCCTGCGCCTCACCGAAACTCCTGCCCCCGAGCCGATCTCATCGTCGGTGACGCGCTGACACTCACCACCCGAGCAGATCCGATCGTCCGCCGCGCCCTGGGTAGATCTCAGCGTCCGCGTCACGCTGGCACCTGCGCCGGGAGTGGATTCCAGCGTCCGCGCCACGCTGGCACCTGCGCCGTGAGTGGATTCCAGCGTCCGCGTCACGCAGGCACCTGCGCCGTGAGCGGATTCCGGCGCCCGCGCCACGCTGACACCCACCCCCTGAACAGATCCCAATGTCCGTGACACCCCTGACCACCCATGCCACATGCCTCGAGTACCCCTCTCCGACCACCTCGCGACGACAGATTGCGACATCTGCATGGAACCGCCGAAACCGGTAACGTGACCGGTATGCAGTGTCCGAAATGTCGTGGAATGATGCAGACTTACAACCGCAGCGGGGTGCATATCGAGCAGTGCGGTCACTGCCGGGGGATCTTCCTGGACTATGGCGAACTCGAGAACCTGACCCGCCTCGAAGCGGGTTACGCGGCTCCGCCGCCGCCTCCGCCGGCCGCACCGGCCCCGGCCTGGGGTGCTCCCGCCCCGCACTATCGGCACGGGCACCACTACCAGCACCGCGGCTTCGGCAAGATGCTGTTCTCATCCTGAGCGTCTCATCCTGACGCGGGCAACCAGGCAATCAGGTTCCCGCACAGCATGCTTCATCGCCCGGGCCTCGATGACCGCACAAGGTATCGAGCCCGGGCGAACACGTGCCACGCACGGCGGCCCGAGGGCCTAGCTCGTCAGACAGCCCGGCCCGAGCAGGGCCTTCAGATCACCCATCAACGCCGACGACGGCGACACCCGCAGGCTGTCATCCACTTTCAGTAGCGTCGTCTTGTCGCGGGCGCCGACATGCCGCAGGTGCACATCGGAGGTGCCCGGGTGGCTGGAAAGCACCCGTTTGAGCGCCGAGACCTTTTCCGGGGTGCACATGCGGGTCGGGATGGTGACGGCGAGCGGTTTGGCGACCCCGATGGCGGACAGGTCCGGCACGACCAGATCGTTGGCGATCAACGAGATCCGGTCGTCGCGCACCGACACCCGCGCCTTCACCAGCACCACCGCGTCCTCGACGACGTCCATGCCGTACACCGAGTACGCCTGCGGGAAGAACAGCACCTCCACACCACCGGTGAGGTCTTCCAGCTGAGCCGATGCCCAGGCCAGGCCGTTCTTGTTGATCCGGCGGTTCACCGAGGCGAGGATGCCGCCGATGGTGACCTGCTGGCCATCCTTGACCTCACCTTCCAGGATGGTCGGAATCGGCGTATCCACTTGGGCGGCAAGCACATGCTCGACGCCGTTGAGCGGATGCCCGGACACGTACAGGCCGAGCATTTCCCGCTCCAGGGCGAGCTTGTGCTTGGTCTCCCATTCCTCGTCGGGCACCTTCACGTTGAACACCGAGGACACCGAATCGTCGTCGTCCATGCCGCCGAACAGGTCGAACTGACCCATCGCCTCGGCCTTCTTGGTCGACATCACCGCATCGATGGCATCGGAATGGATCAACATCAGGCCCTTGCGCGGATGCCCGAGCGAATCGAAAGCGCCTGCCTTGATCAGGGATTCGGTGACCTTCTTGGTGCAGGCGATGGCGTCGATCTTGTTCAGGTAGTCGGAGAAATCGGTGAACTTCGACTTCTCCTTGCGCGCGGCGATGATCGACGCCACCACATTGGCGCCGACATTGCGCACCGCGCCGAGCCCGAAGCGGATATCGGTGCCGACCGAGGCGAAGTTCTGTTCGGATTCGTTGACGTCGGGCGGCAACACGGTGATGCCGAGCTTGCGGCAATCCGACAGGTAGATCGCGGCCTTGTCCTTGTCGTCGCCGACGGAGGTGAGCAGGCCGGCCATGTATTCGGCCGGATAGTTGGCCTTGAGGTACGCGGTCCAGAACGAGACCAGGCCGTAGCCGGCGGCGTGGGATTTGTTGAACGCGTATCCGGCGAACGGCAGAATCGTGTCCCACAGCGCCTTGATGGCAGGTTTGGAGAAACCGTTGTCCAGCATGCCCTTTTCGAAGCCCTCGAATTCGGCTTCCAGGACCTCGGCCTTCTTCTTACCCATGGCGCGGCGCAGAATGTCTGCTCGGCCGAGGGAATACCCGGCCACCTTCTGCGCGATCTGCATGATCTGTTCCTGATAGACGATCAGGCCGTAGGTGTCGGCCAGGATCTCTTTCAGCGGTTCTTCCAGCTCGGGGTGGATCGGCTTGACTTCTTGGCGGCCGTTTTTGCGGTCGGCGTAGTCGTTGTGCGCGTTCATGCCCATCGGGCCGGGGCGATACAGCGCGAGCACGGCGACGATGTCTTCGAAGCCGGTGGGCTGCATGCGGCGCAGCAGATCACGCATGGCGCTGCCGTCGAGCTGGAACACCCCGAGGGTGTCGCCGCGGGCCAGCAGCTCGTAGGTGGGCGGATCGTCGAGCGGCAGATGATCCATGTCCAGATCGATGCCGCGGTTGGCCTTGATGTTGTCGAGCGCGTCACCGATGACGGTGAGGTTGCGCAGGCCGAGGAAGTCCATCTTCAGCAGGCCGATGGCCTCACAGGACGGGTAGTCCCAGCCGGTGATGATGGCGCCGTCCTGGGCCCGCTTCCACACCGGGATGGCGTCGGTGAGCGGTTCGGAGGACATGATGACCGCGCAGGCGTGCACACCGGCGTTGCGGATCAGGCCTTCCAGTCCGCGTGCGGTCTCGTAGATCTTGGCGATATCGGGGTTGCTGTTGATGAGTTCACGGACCTCGGCGGCTTCCTTGTAGCGCTCGTGGTCCGGGTCGGTGATGCCCGACACCGAGATGTCCTTGGCCATGATCGGCGGCGGCAGTGCCTTGGTGATCTGGTCGGCGATGGCGAAACCGGGCTGGCCGAACAGCACTCGCGCGGAGTCCTTGATCGCGGCCTTGGTCTTGATGGTGCCGAAGGTGATGACCTGCGCGACGCGGTCGCTGCCCCATTTCTCGGTGGCGTACCGCACCATTTCACCGCGGCGGCGATCGTCGAAGTCGATATCGATATCGGGCATCGACACGCGCTCGGGGTTGAGGAATCGCTCGAACAGCAGCCCGTGCGGGATGGGGTCGATATTGGTGATGCCCATCGCGTAGGCCACCAGCGAACCGGCGGCCGAACCACGGCCGGGGCCGACCCGGATGCCGACCTCGAGCGCGTGGTTGATCAGGTCGCCGACGACGAGGAAGTAGGCCGGGAAGCCCATCTCGCAGATGACGTTGAGCTCGTATTCGGCGCGGCTGATGTATTCGGACGGCACCCCGTTCGGAAACCGGCGCTCCAGCCCGCGCATGACTTCCTTGTGCAGCCAGCTGGCCTGGGTCTCGCCCTCGGGGACCGGGAAGACCGGCATCCGGTCGCGGTGCTGCCACACGTCGTCGTAGGACTGCACCCGCTCGCCGATGAGCACGGTGTTGTCGCAGGCGCCGGGGACCTCGGCGTCCCAGATGGCGCGCATCTCGGCGGCGGATTTGAGGTAGTAGCCGTCACCGTCGAATTTGAACCGGGTCGGGTCCGACAGCGTCTTGCCGGTCTGAATGCACAGCAGCGCTTCGTGATTGGTGGACTGGTCCTTGGTGACGTAATGGCAGTCGTTGGTGGCCAGCGGCGGGATGTCGAGCTTCTTGCTGATCTCGAGCAGGCCCTCGCGCACCCGCCGTTCGATGGACAGGCCGTGGTCCATCACTTCCAGGAAGAAGTTCTCGGGGCCGAAGATCTCCTGCCATTTGGCGGCGGCTTCCAGTGCTTCGCGCTCGTGGCCGAGGCGCAGCCTGGTCTGCACCTCACCGGACGGGCAGCCGGTGGTGGCGATGATGCCCTCGGCGTACTGGGCGATGAGCTCTTCGTCCATGCGCGCCCATTTGCCGAGCTGGCCCTCGATCGAGGCCAGCGACGACAGCTTGAACAGATTGCGCAGACCGGTCGCGTTCTCGGCGACCATGGTCATATGGGTGTAGGCACCCGAACCGGAGACGTCGTCGCCCTTCTGGCTGGGATCACCCCACTGCACCCGCTTGGTGTCGAACCGGGAGCCCGGCGCGATGTAGGCCTCGATGCCGATGATCGGCTTGATGCCCGCCTTCTTGGCGGAGTTGTAGAACTCCGAGGCGCCGTACATATTGCCGTGGTCGGTCATCCCGACCGCCGTCATGCCCAACCGGTTGGCCTCGGCGAACAGCGGCGAGATCTTGGCCGCGCCGTCGAGCATCGAGTACTCGGTGTGGTTGTGCAGGTGAACGAACGATCCGGACGAGTCGGCCAAGACGGTCCTTCCTCCCAAGGTCTCGACGGGGGTTGGCGGATCAGATTCTAGGCCGGGGCACCGACAGTATTTCCGAGGCTCTCCGGCGGGGAGACCGACGTCGCACCCCGCTCGGCGTGTCGCCGGAGCGGGGCCGTCGGCGCGTCGCGAACGGGACACGGCGCGCCTGAGACACCCCCGCGGGCCCTACCGATGCCGCCGGTCTACCTATCGGCGCATCCTCGGTCCGTCCGACCGCGCCGAACGGCCGGTCATGGCGTCGACGCCGGTCTATCAGGGGAGCTCCACCGTTGCACATGCCACCCGAATCCGTTCGTACCGGACAGTGCCCGGTGCCCCATCACAGCTCACCGGTGCACACCGATCACGATCGGGTGCGGCTCCACACCCCCGAGTTCGCCGCCGATCCGCACCGGGCCTACCGGGAGATGCGCGAGAGATACGGGTCGATCGTGCCGGTGGAGCTGGCGCCGGGGGTGCCGGCGACGCTGGTGGTCGGCTATCGGGTCGCGGTGCGGATTCTGCACGATCCGGACCACTTCCCTGCCGATCCGCGCGCCTGGCAGCAGCGCATCGATCCCGGCTGCCCGGTGCTGCCGATCCTGGCCTGGCGACCCAACGCCCTGCGCAGCGCGGGCGCCGAGCACGAGCGTTATCGGCGGGCGGCCATCGCCGGCATCGATGGTGTCGACCTGCACCGGCTGCACGACACGGTGGAACGAATCGCCATGTCGCTGATCGATACCTTCTGCGGTGCGGGCGCCGCCGATCTACTTCGTGACTATGCCGCGCCGCTGGCGTTCCAGGCGATCAACGCGCTGCTGGGTTGCCCGCCGGAGATCGGCAACGAGATCGCGGCCGCGACCGCGGCCATCTTCGAGGGTATCGACACCGCGCAGGCCGATCGGCGGCTGGCCGCGGCGATCCTGCGGCTGATCGAACGCAAGCGCGCCGAACCCGGCGACGACATCGCCACCCGGCTGATCGCGCATCCGGCCGCGTTCACCGACGAGGAGCTCATCCATCAGCTCGGCATCATCTACGGTGCGGGCACCGAGCCGACGCTGAACCTGATCACCAACTCGCTGCTGTTGATGCTCACCGACGAACGCTTCGCAGGCAGCATGCTCGACGGCAGCCTGTCCACCCGCGACGCCCTCGACGAGGTGCTGTTCCATGACCCGCCGATGGCCAATTTCAGCGTGACGTACCCGCGGCAGCCGGTCCTGATCGACGCCACCTGGCTGCCCGCCGACCAGCCGGTGGTGATCGGGCTCGCCGCCTGCAACAACGATCCCGAGATCGGCGCGGGCCCGGTCACCGGCAACCGGTCGCATCTGGCGTGGGGTGCCGGACCGCATGACTGCCCGGCCAAGAATGTGGCCTACCTGATCGCGCAGGACGCCGTCGACCAGTTGCTCGACGCGCTGCCCGAGCTGCGCCTGGCCGTGCCGATGCCCGAATTGTCCTGGCGGCCAGGGCCGTTCCATCGGGCCCTGGCCGCGCTGCCGGTCGTCTTTCCCGCATCCCCGTCGTGACAGGCGACCGGCGCTCGCTCAGGGCTGTAGCAGCGCCAGCTGCGACATATTCGCCGGGACGATGAAGGTCTCGGCGAAGGCGTCGGCGCGGGTGCGGTCGTGCTGTGCCGCGTCCATGAGCCGCTGCAAAGCGGGCGGCGGATCCAGCAACGTCATCGTCCACAGGGCCGCGGGCCGGGCGATATCGGTGATCCAGGGCTTGGCCGCGGCCGCCATCCAGGTGGCATCGAAGCCACGGTCGGGGCTGTCGAGCACGGCGGCGGCGTAGTAGGCGGCGCACTGGGCGGCGCTGTTGGCGCCCTGGGCGCCACCGGGGTCCATCCGGCACACGACGTCGCCGCCGCCGAGTACCGCCCGCCCGGAAGGCAGGGTGCCGACGGGCCCGCGCACCACCGGCGTCACCGCACCGGCGATCGTC
>NZ_BAFY01000093.1 GCF_000308555.1 Nocardia cyriacigeorgica NBRC 100375
CCGTAGACGATGTAGCTGTGGCCGGTGACCCAGCCGATGTCGGCGGTGCACCAGTAGACGTCGGTGCCGGGTTTGTGGTCGAAGACGTAGTGGTGGGTGTAGGCGGTCTGGGTGAGGTAGCCGCCGGAGGTGTGCAGGATGCCTTTGGGTTTTCCGGTGGTGCCGGAGGTGTAGAGGATGAACAGCGGGTGTTCGGCGTCGAAGGGCTGGGCTCGGTGTTCGGGGGAGGCCTGCGCGACGGTCTCGTGCCACCACAGGTCGCGGCCCTCGGTCCAGGGCACCTCGATCTCGGTGCGGCGCACCACCAGCACGTGTTCGACGGTGGTCTCACCGGACTCACCCAGCGCCTCGTCCACCGCGGCCTTGAGCGGTGCGGGCTTACCGCGCCGCCACTGGCCGTCGGTGGTTACCACCAGCCGCGCGCCGGCGTCGTCGACGCGCTGGCGCAGCGCGGCCGGGGAGAAGCCGGCGAACACCACCGAATGCGTCAGGCCCAGCCGCGCACACGCCAGCATGGCCACGATGGCCTCCGGCACCATCGGCATATAGATGGCGACCCGATCCCCGGCGGTCAACCCCAGCTCGGTGAAGTAGTTCGCCGCCCGGCTCACCTCGGCCAGCAGCTCCCGGTAGGTGATCGAGCGGGAATCGCCCGGCTCGCCCTCCCAGTGGATGGCGACCTGATCGCCGTGGCCGTCGAGCACATGCCGGTCCACGCAGTTGTAGGCCACATTGAGGGTGCCGCCGGCGAACCACTCCGCATACGGCGCGTTGCTCCAGTCCAGCACCTGGTTCCACGGCCGGTCCCAGTGCAACCGGCGGGCCTGTTCGGCCCAGAATTCGAGCCGGTCCGCGGCCGCCCGGTCGTACAGGGCGGCACCGGCATTGGCGTTCGCGGCGAATTCGGCGGGCGGCGGGTAGGCGGCGGGACTGTCGAGCTGGTCGACGGTGACGGTGGTCAACGCGTGCACTCCTATCGAATGAGCAAGGGGGACAACGGGGATCGGGCAGTTCTCAGTGCACCACCGCCTTCTCCGCGCCAACGCCGGTCAGCGAGCGCACCTCCATCTCGGCGGCCTTGGCCGGATCCTCGCCGCCGCGGCGTCCGCCGTAGTAGGTGCCCGCGACGCCGAGCGCGAACGCCAGCGGGATGGACACGATGCCCGGGTTGGACAGCGGGAACCAGGAGAAGTCCGAACCGGGGATCATCGCCGACTTCGACCCGGACACGGCGGGGGAGAACACGATCAGCACGATGGTCGAGATCAGGCCGCCGTACATGCTCCACAGCGCGCCGGTGGTGTTGAACCGTCGCCAGAACAGCGAGTACAGGATCGTCGGCAGGTTCGCCGCGGCCGCCACCGCGAAGGCCAGCGCCACCAGGAAGGCGATGTTCTGGCCGTTGGCCAGGATGCCGAGGCCGATGGCCAGCACGCCGATCACCACCGCGGTGATCCGTGACACCCGCACCTGGGCGGCCTCACCGGCCTTGCCGCGCTTGAGCACGCTGGCGTAGATGTCGTGGGCGAAGGAGGCCGAGGCGGTGATCGTCAGCCCGGCCACCACCGCCAGGATGGTGGCGAACGCGACCGCGGAGATCACGCCGAGCAGCAGCACACCGCCGAGTTCGAAGGCCAGCAGCGGGGCCGCCGAGTTCTGCCCACCGGCGGCGGCGAGGATCTTGTCCGGGCCGACGATGGCCGCCGCGCCGTATCCGAGCACCAGGGTGAACAGGTAGAACGCACCGATGAGGGCTATGGCCCACACCACCGAGCGACGAGCCTCCTTGGCCGTGGGCACGGTGTAGAAGCGCATCAGCACATGCGGCAGACCGGCGGTGCCGAGCACCAGGGCCAGACCGAGGGACAGGAAGTTCAGCTTCGACATCTCGCTGCCGCCGTACTGGGCGCCGGGGGCCAGCACATCGCGGGCGGCGACGGCCTCGCTGGCCGAACCGCTCACCGCGGCCTGCGCGGAACCGAGGATCTCCGACAGGTTGAACCCGTACTTCGCGAACACCACCACCGTCATCACGCCGGCGCCGGTGATCAGCAGCACCGCCTTGATGATCTGTACCCAGGTGGTGCCCTTCATGCCGCCGACGAGCACGTAGACGATCATCAGCACACCGACCACCGCGATCACCACGGCCTGCCCGGACTTGCTGGAGATATCGAGCAGTAGCGCCACCAATCCGCCGGCACCGGCCATCTGGGCCAGCAGGTAGAACAGTGAGACCGTGAGCGTGGTCAGCGCCGCCGCGGTGCGCACCGGACCCTGCTTCAACCGGAAGCTGAGCACGTCGGCCATGGTGAATTTACCGGTGTTGCGCAGCATTTCGGCCACCAGCAGCAGTGCCACCAGCCAGGCGACCAGGAACCCGATGGAGTAGAGGAACCCGTCGTAGCCGTAGACCGCGATGGCGCCGGCGATGCCGAGGAAGCTGGCCGCCGACAGATAGTCACCGGCGATGGCGATGCCGTTCTGCGGGCCGGAGAAACCACGCCCACCGGTGAAATAGTCGGCGGCAGTGGTGTTCTTGCGGCTGGCCCGGATCACCACGACCATGGTGACCGCCACGAACAGCGCGAAAATACTGATATTGGCGACCGGATTGCCGACGGTGTCGGCGGCCAGATACTGCACGCTCATGCCTTGACCCCTTCGAGTTCCTCGCGAATGGCCGCGGCCCGCGGGTCGAGTTCCCGGTTGGCGAACCGGACATAGAGCCCGGTGATGACGAAGGTGGACACGAACTGCCCGAGCCCGAGCACCAGCCCGACATTGATATTGCCGAACAGCGTGGTGGCCATGAAGTCGTGCGCGTACGCGCCGAGCAGCACGTACACCAGGTACCAGGTGAGGAACAGGGCGGTCATCGGGAAGACGAAGCGCCGCAAGCGGGTTCGCAGTTCCTGGAACTCGGGGCCGGCCTGCACCCGGAGGAACTCCTCGGGTGTCGGCGTACGCGGCGGCGGTGCGGCGTCGGTATCGGTTGTGGTCATCACCCGGTCCTAGCTGTGACGTGGCTTACGGTGTGTACCGAAGTTACGACTGGTAAGCCCCGCACAGAATGGTGTGGCCTGAGTCACTCGGCAGACGGAATCGACCGTGCGGTGAACGGTCGGATCGGCGCGACGAACGGTCAGCCCGCCGACAGCCCCCGCTCGCGATCGGCACCCATACCGAGGCGTTCAGGGGCGTGCATGCGCACGAAGATCCGCGCCACGGTCAGCGCGTCCTGGCGGCGCGTGAGCAGGCTGGCCACGACCATCGTCGCGAACGCCAGCGGCACACTGACCGCCGCCGGATAGCCGAGCAAGACCGCGGGCCAGCCGCCGGCCAGCTCGTCGGAGATGCCGCCGAGCACCGACACCACGGTCGCGCCACCCGAGGCCAGGCCGCCGGCGACCAACCCGGTGACGGCGCCGGCGGCGGTGAGACCCCGCCACCAGATACCGAGCACCAACAGCGGGCAC
>NZ_BAFY01000092.1 GCF_000308555.1 Nocardia cyriacigeorgica NBRC 100375
CCTGATGTTCCTGTGCCTGCTGGTGTGTGTGGTCACGATGCTGCGCCGCGGCGGCCATATCCCCGGCACCGCGGCGGGGCCGTCGCGGCGCATCATCGGCATCACCTTCGGCGCCATGGTGCTGATGATGTTCGCGCCGACCAAGTGGAACCATCAGTTCGGCGTGTTCGCCGGGCTGGCCGCGTGTGTCGCCGCGCTGGCCGCGGTCGCGGTGAGCGCGAAGGTGATGCGCCCGGTGCGCAACCGGGCCCTGTTCGCGGCCGCGGTCTTCTTCACCCTGGCGATGAGTTTCGTTGCCGCCAACGGCTATTGGTACGTCTCGTCGTGGGGTATCCCGTGGTGGGACAAGCCGCCGTCGTTCGCCGGTTTCGGATTCTCCACCTTCATGATGGGCCTGACGGTGCTCGCGCTGGCGGTCGCCGCGTGGTTCCACATCCGTCCCGGAACCGAGCCCGCACCCGGGTCAACGGCCGGACGCCTCGCCCGCACACCGGTGCTCATGATCGTGGCCGCTGCCATGGTGGTGTTCGAGGTGGCGTCCTTCGCCAAGGCGGCGGTCTCCCAGTACCCGGCCTACTCGCTGGCGAAATCGAATATCGCCGCGACCTTCTCCGATGGCTGCGGCCTGGCCGACGACGTACTGGTCGAGCCGGATCCCAACGCCTCGATGCTGCGCCCGCTGTCCGGTGATTCCGCCGCCGCGCTCGCGGGCACCGAATCCACCGGGTTCACGCCCAACGGTGTGGCCCCCGTGCTGGTGTCGGAGGAGTTGGAAACCAGTACCGGCCGGGCCAATACGGTGTCGTCGGACCCGGACGAGATCCGGGACGCGGCGGCCTCGGCCGGTTCGACCTCGGACACCTCCACCGGTAGCGGCGTGAACGGCAGCAGCGTGCCGCTGCCGTTCGGGCTGGACCCGGCCACCACGCCGATGCTCGGCACCTACAGCCCGGACGAGCAGGTTCCGGCCGCCCTGACCACCGACTGGTATCGGCTGCCCGACGCGGTCGACGGCAGCCGCGGCGACATCATCGCCATCGCGGTCGCGGGCCGGATCCGGTCCGTCGACGCCGACGGGATCGAACGGCCCGGCCAGCGGCTCGAACTCGAATACGGCAGCACGCGACCCGACGGCAGCGTCGCCCCGCGCGGGATGATCCTGCCGCTGGATGTCGGCCCGGCACCGGTGTGGCGCAATCTGCGCGTCCCGCTGGACCAGCTGCCCGGCGACGCCGATGTGGTGCGCCTGGTCGCCGAGGACAAGGATCTCGGCGCCGACCAGTGGCTGGCCGTCACCCCGCCGCGCGTTCCGCGGACGACCACGGTGACCGAACTGCTCGGCTCGCAGACCCCGGTGCTGCTGGATTGGGCGGTCGGACTGAACTTCCCGTGCCAGAACCACCTGCCCACCCGCTACGGCGTCTCCGAACTGCCGCAGTACCGGATCCTGCCCGACCGTAACGGCGCCTCCATCACCACCATGTGGCAGGCCCACGACGGTGGCGGCCCGCTCGGCTGGACCCAGTTGCTGTTCACCGCCCGCACCCTGCCCGCGTATCTGGATCAGGACTGGGACAGGGATTGGGGTTCGATCGAGCAGTTCATTCCGGTGGATCCCGACGCCGAGGCCGCGCGCATCTCGGTGGAGCAGGTCCGGCGCTCGGGCACCTGGACGCCAGGGCACATCATCACTTCGTACTGAGCCCGATTGCGGTGGTCCACGCCTTGCCCGCCGCAATCACTCGTCGACTCGTGTGATCCGGCGGGGCACCAGTCTCAGTGGCGGGTCCGCACACGCTGTCCCGCAGGCAGCTAATCCGCGTTCTTCGCGACGATCCGATGCGCCAGCGCGACCAGGTCGTTGCCGGTCAGCCCCGGGTACCCGTGCAACATCTCGCGCCACTGCGCCGGCACCGCCGACGCACCCCACCGCGCGCCGAGCAGCGCCCCCGCGATAGCGGCCGTGGTGTCGGTGTCGTTGCCCGCGCGCACGCACTGTTCCAGCGCGCGTGAGAGGTGTTCGGGCCCGGACTGGTCGGTGGTGGTGATGGCCCACCACGCGGTCTGCAAGGCGTGCACCACCCAGCCGTTCTTCGGGAAGTCCTGCGGGGTACCGGTTTCGGCTTGATCCAGCAGCGGGGTCCAGTAGTCGGCGGACGGGCAGGAGGCGACGTAGTCGCGCACGCCGTCGAAATTCGCCTCCAGGATCGCGTGCCGGATGGCGTGACTCCAGATCTTGCAGGCCTCGACGGCTTGCTGGTCGTGATGGGTGAGCAGCCCGATCGCGCCTGCCGCCTTCGCGCATTCGACCGGATCGGCGAGATAGGCGAGTGCGACCGGACCGGTGCGCATGAGCGAGCCGTTGCCGCCGGTCAGTCCGGGCAGTGACATGGCCACCGCCTGCATGCCGCGTGCCGAGGCCGGGCGCGCACCGAGCACCTTCGAGGTCTGCACGCCGACGTCGGGCGGCTGCGAATCCCACCACGCCATGAATCCGGCGGCCACCTCGTCGAGATCGATGCCGCGGTCGGCCTTGTCCGCGGCCAGCGCGATGACCACCGCCATGGAGGTGTCGTCGGTCCACTGGCCGGGTGCCCAGCCGAACATGCCGCCGCCGACCATGTCGATCACCTGGTCGGCGCTCGGATAGGTGAATTCGTAGCCGGCGCCGAGCGCGTCTCCGGCCGCGCTGCCGAGCAGTGCGCCGGCCGCCCGGTCCAGGTGCGCGTCATCCAATATCACTGATACCCCTTGTCACAGAAAAATCCCCTGGTCACAGGGCATTCGAGGTCGATTCGACGGCAGAATGTAACCCACTCGCGCCGGATCCGCTGGCCTTCTGTGCGCGATCACAGCGGGCGGTCGGTGGGCACCTGCTCGATCCGCCGCCGGCCACGAACCAGCGCATGCACCGTGAACACCGCCAGCGCCGCCCAGATGAGCGCGAAACCGGCCCAGCGCGAGGCAGGCATCGGCTCACCGGCCACCGCGACGCCCCACGCCAACTGCAAGGCTGGCGTCAGATATTGCAGAATCCCCATGGTCGACAGCGGAACCCGTTGCGCGGCCACCGCGAACAGCAGCAGCGGCACCAGCGTGACCGGCCCGGTCGACATGAGCAACGCGGTATCGGAGAAACTGCCACCGAAGCTGCCCTGTCCGGTGACGGCGAGCACGACCACGAACACCAGGGCGAACGGCGCCGCGATCAGGCCCTCGGCCGCCACTCCGCGCAGCGCGTCCAGCGGGATCACCTTCTTCACCAGCCCGTAGACGGCGAACGAACACGCCAGGGTGAGGGCGATCAGCGGCGGGCGCCCGTAGTCGACGGTGAGCACCGCGACCGCCGAAGCGCCGAGCCCGAGCGCCACCCACTGCGCGGCGGCCAGCCGTTCCCGGAAGATGATCACCCCGAACGCGACCGTCACCAGCGGGTTGATGAAATAGCCGAGCGCGCACTGCACCACCTGCTCGGAGATCACCCCGTAGACGTAGACACCCCAGTTCAGCGAGATCGCCGCCGACGCCGCGGCCGCGTACCGCCAGGTGCTCGCCGTGATCCGGCGCAGCTCGCCCAGCCTGCCCACCGCGAGCAGCACGATGAGCACCACCACGAGCGTCCAGAGAATGCGTTGCGCGAGCACCTCTGTGGCCGAGGCGAAGGCCAGCAGCCCGAAGAAGGCCGGGAACGCGCCCCACGACGCGTACGCGCCGACGCCGAACGCCACACCCGGAATCGATTCGGTCCGCCGCACTCGTCCGACGCTACCTGCGCGACCCCACACCAGCTGCTTGCCATCGGTGGCCGGTGACCGCGTGCGCCCCTCGCCGTCGCTTAGGCTGGCAGCCATGTCGATATCCGTGCAGGCGCCGCGTTCGACCGGGTTGACCGCTGCCGAGGTGGACGAACGTCGTCGTGACGGGCGCACCAACGATGTGCCCGACCGGGCCAGCCGTTCGGTGCGCGATATCGTCCGCGCCAATGTCTTCACCAGGATCAACGCGATCCTCGGTGTGCTGTTCGTGCTGGTGATGGCGACCGGTTCGGTGATCGACGGCATGTTCGGGCTGCTCATCGTGGCCAACAGCGCGGTCGGCATCATCCAGGAGATCCGCGCCAAGCGCACCCTCGATCAACTGGCCATCGTCAGCCAGGCCAAGCCGACGGTGCGCCGCGACGGGCGTTCCGAGCAGATCGCACCCAAGGACGTGGTGCTCGACGAGCTGATCGAACTCGGTCCTGGCGATCAGATCGTGGTCGACGGCGAGGTGGTCGAATCGGAGTTGCTCGAGGTCGACGAGTCGCTGCTCACCGGCGAAGCCGATCCGGTGCACAAAGAGCTGGGCGCGCAGGTGCTCTCGGGCAGCTATGTGGTGTCCGGTTCCGGCGCCTACCGCGCCACCAAGGTGGGCCGCGACGCGTATGCGGCCAAGCTGGCCGAGGAGGCCAGCAAGTTCACTCTGGTCAATTCCGAACTGCGCAACGGCATCAACACCATTCTCAAGGTCATCACCTACCTGTTGATCCCGGCCGGCGCGCTGATCATCTACAACCAGTTGTTCTCCAGCGGCCAGTCGTGGCGGCCCGCGGTCACCGGCATGGTGGCGGCGCTGGTGCCGATGGTGCCCGAGGGCCTGGTGCTGATGACCTCGATCGCGTTCGCGGTCGGTGTGGTGCGGCTGGGCCGGCGCAAATGCCTGGTGCAGGAGCTGCCCGCGATCGAGGGCCTGGCCCGCGTCGATGTGGTGTGCGCGGACAAGACCGGCACGCTCACCGAGAACGGGATGCGGCTGGCCGATCTCGCGCTGCTCGACGGCGGCGACGACGCCGAGATCCGCCGCGCGCTCGCGGCCATGGCCGGTGACGATCCACGCCCCAATGCCAGCGTGCAGGCCATCGCCGAGGCGCTGCCCGAGCGGCCGGACTGGACCTACACCGCCGTCGCACCGTTCTCCTCGGCCAAGAAGTGGAGCGGTTTCTCCTACGGCGAGCACGGCAACTGGCTGCTCGGCGCCCCCGATGTGCTGCTCGATCCCGGGTCCGAGGATGCCCGCACCGCCGAGGAACTCGGGTCGTCGGGGTTGCGGATCCTGTTGCTGGCCACCAGCGATCGCGCTGTCGACGCACCCGACGCGCCGGGCGTCGTCACCCCGGCCGCGCTGGTGGTGCTCGAGCAGAAGGTGCGCCCGGACGCCCGCGACACCCTCGACTATTTCGCGAGCCAGGATGTCGCGATCAAGGTCATCTCCGGCGACAACGCGGTGTCGGTCGGCGCGGTGGCCGCCTCGCTGGATCTGCCCGGCGGTGACCATGCCGTTGACGCGCGCGGGCTGCCCGAGGACCGGGACGCGCTCGCCGATGTGCTGGACCGTCAGACCACCTTCGGCCGGGTGCGCCCGGATCAGAAGCGCGCCATGGTCGGTGCGTTGCAGTCGCGCGGGCACACCGTCGCCATGACCGGGGACGGCGTCAACGATGTGCTGGCGCTCAAGGACGCCGATATCGGCGTCGCCATGGGCTCGGGCAGTCCCGCCACCCGCGCGGTGGCCCAGATCGTGCTGCTGGACAACAAGTTCGCGACCCTGCCGTATGTGGTGGGTGAGGGCCGCCGGGTGATCGGCAATATCGAGCGCGTCTCGAATCTGTTCCTCACCAAGACGGTGTACTCGGTGCTGCTGGCGTTCCTGGTCGGCCTGGCCGGTGCCGGGTCGCAGATCTTCGACTACGAGCCGATCGGCTATCCGTTCCTGCCGCGGCATGTCACCATCGCGGCCTGGTTCACCATCGGCATTCCGGCGTTCATCCTGTCGCTGGCGCCCAACAACGAGCGGGCCAGGCCGGGTTTCGTGGGGCGGGTGATGCGGTTGGCGATCCCGTCCGGTGTGGTGATCGGCGTGGCCACCTTCGTCGCGTATCTGATCGCGTACGCGGGACCGGAGGCCACCGAGGAGCAGACCGTGCAGGCCGGCACCACCGCGCTCATCACCTTGATCATGATCGCGGTGTGGGTGCTGGCCATCGTGGCCCGGCCGTACGTGTGGTGGAAGGTGGTGCTGCTCGGCGCCTCGGTGCTGGCCTACCTGCTGCTGTTCACCATCCCGTTCACCCGGGAGTTCTTCAAACTCGACCCGTCCAACGTCGGGCTCACCACCGCCGCCGTGATCTGCGGTGTGGTGGGCATCGTGCTGGTCGAGGCCGCCTGGTGGGTCACCGCGTCACTGCGCGATGAGGAGCACAAGCTCATCCCGGCGTCCCCGGGCGGGGCCGCCTGAGCGAGGCGTGGGTCCTGGCTGCGGGGCGTCACCCGCAGCCAGGATCACCCGGCTGTCAGGACGCTCCGGTGAACTCGGCCATCCGCCGCTCCATCTCGTCGGGGGCGACGTCCTCGACATGGGTGGCGACGGTCCACTGGTGGCCCCACGGATCGGTGAAGCTACCCGTGCGGTCGCCGTAGAACTGGTTTTCCATCGGCATGAGCTCGGTGGCGCCCGCCGCGATGGCCGCGGTGAAGGCGGCATCGGAATCGGGGACGTAGATGTTGAAGTTGACCGGCGTGCCGCCGACGGTCTTGGGGTCGAGGAACTTCATCTCCGGCGCCGGATCGCCGAGCATGATCACCGAATCGCCGACCAGCAGTTCACAGTGCGCGATCTTGCCGTCCGGTCGCGGCATGCGCATGCGCTCGGTGGCGCCGAAGACCTTTTTGTAGAACTCGATCGCTTCGGCCGCGCCGTCCACGGCGAGGCCGGGGGACAGGCGCGGGTAGCCCTCGGGAATCGGGGAGACATCGGACATCGCAAGACCTCCTGGTCTCGATCGGTTGTCGGACGGGTTCGAGCCTATGCCCGGGCACCGACAGACATCCGCCGATCGCGAGATCCCGCGGCCCTATTCGCCCCAGGACACCCGTGTGCTGATGGTCTGGCGCAGCAGCGTGTCCGTGCGCGCATCGCGGTAGGACTGGTGCCCGCCGATATCGATCGCCCCCGACACCGGCAGCGGCAGGCCCAGATCGACGATGATGGTGCCCGCACCGGTCATCGCGTAATCCTCGATCTGCAAGGTGCCCGCGTCATTGGGCAGATTCCAGGTCCGCGATTTCGGCGTCTGGGCCACGGTCAGATCGATGGTGAGCCGGTTGCCGTCGCGTGCGGTCAACGTCGCCGTCGTCACCTCCAGGGCCACCCCGCCGGTGACCTCCTGGCGCACCGTCCACACCGCGCCCACACCCACCGGATCGTCCGGGAAGGTGATCGACTGGTACACCGCCTGATAGAACGCCTGCTCGATGGCCGCGCGCGCGGAGTTCGAAGTATCCGGCGAGGGAGCCAGCCGCAGCGCGGTGATCGCGCCGAGCTCGCTCATGTCCAGGCCGGCATGCGAGCCGTCGGCGGCGGTCAGCGCCTGCGACAGCGCCGGGTCGGGGGTGGTGACGGCGCCGAGGGTGAGGTCGACGTCGGAGTCGTGCGTGCGGGCGGTCAACGGGATGGTCAGCGCCGGATGCGAGAAGTCGCGCGGCGGCTGCTCGTTGATCTGCTGCTGGATGCGGTGATCGGTGCGCAGCGTCACCTCCTGCACGGTGCCGTCTGGGAAACCGGCCCGCAGTGCGCCGCGCGGCTCGTCGCCGGGCGACTCGACGGTGGCCACGGCGGCGGCGATCGGCACCGTCACTTCACGCCCGATGCCCAGCGGCTCGGTGCCCTCGACGTCCGCGGACGGCTCGGCGCCGTCGCTGCACCCGACACCGAACGCCGACAACCCGACCGCGAGCACCATGATCAGCACTCCGGAACGGCCGATCCGGGGTGCGTGGGGAGAAGACAACACCGTCACGAGCAACAGAGTACGACCGGTTCCTGAGTGTCAGCTGGGACATGCGGGCAGCGCAGGCTGAGGATCGGCTGGGACACCGCGGTGCCCGCGGCACAGCCCGCTCCCGCCTCGAGAGATGATGGTCGGCGTGAGTGACGACCGGCCACCCGAGCCAAGCACCGCCGAGCAGCCCCCCGCGGGCCCGGCCCGCCCACCGCAGCGACTGCGGCTGTTGCTGGTGATCGCGGCGGTGTTGTTCGCCCTCGACCTGCTCACCAAGGTCATCGTGGTCGCCACGCTGACCCCCGGCGAGCCGGTGTATCTCATCGGCGACGTCGTCCGGTTGAGCCTGGTGCGCAACCCGGGTGCGGCGTTCTCCATGGCAACCGGCATGACCTGGCTGCTGACGCTGGTCGCGGCCGCGGTGGTGATCGGTGTGATCCGCATCGGCCGCACCCTGCGTTCGCTGTGGTGGGCCATCGGTCTGGGCATGGTCCTCGGCGGTGCGCTCGGCAATCTGGTGGATCGGCTGTTCCGTTCGCCGGGCCCGTTGCAGGGCCATGTGGTCGATTTCGTCGCCGTGGGCTGGTGGCCGGTCTTCAATGTCGCCGATTCGGCCATCGTGTGCGGCGCGATCCTGCTCGTGGTGCTGACGGTGTTCGGATTCGAGCCCAATGGCGCCAGGGTCGGTCGCGAGAAGGCGGCGAGCGAAGCAGCGGAAGCCAATCCGGGAAACACCGAGAACACAGTGACTACCGAGAAGAACGACACGATCGGGAAGGCCGAGGACGCGGCGAACACCGAGAACACCGGGGCCGGCGAGGGGAGCGCGGCGTGAGGGAAACCAGGACCATGCCGGTGCCCGACGGGCTCGACGGCATGCGGGTCGACGCCGGCCTGTCGCGGCTGTTGGGGCTGTCCCGGACGGCGGTGGCGGCGCTGGCCGAAGAGGGTTCGGTGCAGCTCGACGGTGTCGCCGCGGGCAAATCGGATCGGCTGACCGCGGGCGCCTGGCTCGAGGTGGTGTTCCCCGAACCCAAACGCGAACTCACCATCGAGGCCGAACCGGTGGACGGGATGAAGATCCTCTACGCCGACGACGACATCGTCGCGGTGGACAAACCCGTGGGCGTGGCCGCGCACACCGGTGTCGGCTGGTCCGGGCCGACGGTGGTGGGCGGGCTGGCCGCTGCCGGTTACCGCATCTCCACCTCCGGCGCGCACGAACGTCAGGGCATTGTGCACCGCCTCGACGTCGGCACCTCCGGGGTGATGGTGGTCGCCCAGTCCGAGCACGCCTACACCGTGCTCAAGCGCGCGTTCAAGCAGCGCACCGTGGACAAGCGCTATCACGCACTGGTGCAGGGACATCCGGATCCCAGCAGCGGCACCATCGACGCCCCGATCGGCCGGGCGCGCGGCAACGACTGGAAGTTCGCGGTCACCGCCGACGGCCGCCCCAGCGTCACCCACTACGACACGGTGGAGGCGTTCCAGGCGGCGAGCCTGCTCGACATCCATCTGGAAACCGGCCGCACCCATCAGATCCGGGTGCATTTCTCCGCGATCCGCCATCCCTGCTGCGGTGACCTCACCTACGGCGCCGACCCCCGCCTGGCCGAACGCCTCGGTTTGCAGCGGCAGTGGCTGCACGCGCGTTCGCTGGGTTTCCAGCATCCCGCCGACGGCAGGTATCTGGAGATCACCAGCGAGTACCCGGCGGACCTGACGCACGCCCTGGACGTGCTCCGCAATGCGTGAGAGCCGGTCGCGCGGCGCCGGAGACGACCGTCGCCGGAGGATGTGCTGACCGTGCCCGGTGAGCCAGATTCCGGCCCGCGCGACGACGCCGGGGACGCCCCCGTCCTGCGGTCCACGCGCACCATGCGCGCGATGTTCGCCGCGGTCGCCGGGGTGGTCGTGGTCGTGCTGATCGCCGTCGGCGCCATGCAGCCGCCGCGTTCGGAGGGCGTGTCCACGGATCGGCTCGGCCCCGAGCAGGGTGAGTCGGTGGCGGACTACCTTGCGCGAGCACGGGATTCGCTGAGCGGCACCGATGTCGCCGAGCACTGGGCGCTGGTGTCGTTCACTGAATACCAGACCCCGCAACGCCTTCCGGAGCTCGCGGGCGGGCTCCGGATCGGCCGCGTGCTCTACCAGGTGCCGCTGCCGCGCGTGCAGACGCAGCTGGTGACGGTGCAGGTTCCGGCGACCGAGGAGGTTGTGCTGCGCTCCGCCGAAGACGCCGCCTGGCAGCTGCTCGACCGGCTGCGCCGCGGCTCCGTCGACGAGCGCACCGAGAAGATCATCACCGTCTCGGCCGCCAGGCTGCGCGACGGCTGCGCGTGCGCGGTGGGCCTGGTCGTGCGCGGCACCCTGGATCAGCTGCGAAACCTCGCCGCGCGCAACGGCATCCTGGCAGTGCAGGCCCTACCGGCGGACGCGGTCGCCGGCGCCTTCGCGGTGGTGCCGCTGCTGCCCGACGCCACGGGTGTCGTCGGTCCCGCGCCCGACGACGGTCCGGTCCCCGAGCGGTAGGACTCGAGACCCGTGCCGGTTCCGGCCGGATCTATCCGGCCCGTGCCCCACTCGCCGCGAGCGCCCGAGCCGCCACGCGCGGGGTGAGCACATAGTCGTCGAGGTCCACCTCGGCGAGCTCACGCACATACTGCGTGCCGAATCCCGGATACATCGTCGCGTTGAACCCGTCCTCGGTGAGATACCAACTCCGGCAGCCGGAGTTCCAGGTCGTCGCGGCCAGCCGTCGTTGCAGCCGGGCGTTGTAGCGATCCTGGCGTTCCCGGTCGACTTCCATCGCACGCAGGTCCCGGTGCAACAGCACTCCGATGGCCTCGGTGATGTAGTCGATCTGGGCTTCCATGTACACCAGCGCCGAGTTGTGCCCCGGTCCCGAGTTCGGGCCGAAGGTGAGGAACATATTCGGATAGCCCGCCACCGCGACGCTCTTGTAGGCGTAGGCGCCGCGGCTCCATTCCTCGCCGAGTTTCCGGCCGCCGCGCCCGGTCACCGGAATCGGCGCGCCCGCCTTGGACACGTCGAAGCCGGTGGCGAAGACGACGCAGTCGGCGCTGTGCACGATGCCCTCGGCGGTCTGGATGCCTTCGGGCACCAGGCGCACGATGGGCCAGGTGATCAGTTCGCAGTTGTCGGCTTGTAGCGCCGGGTAGTAGTCGTTGCTCATCAGCAGCCGTTTGCAGCCGGCCCGGAAGTCCGGGGTGAGCTGGCGACGCAACCACGGGTCGTGGACTTGGGCCCGCAGATGCAGCCGCGACACCTGCTCGACGACCCGGGTGAGCGGGCTGTTCCACACCACGCCGAGCGCCACCGATTCGTGCCCCCAGAACCATGCCTCCCGCGCCAGGGTCTGAGCGAGCGGGAGCCGCCGATACAGCTGCTTGGTCGCGGCCGTGGTGCTGCGGTTGACCCGCGGCAGCACCCAGCCGGGCGTGCGTTGGAACACCGTCACCGAACCGGCCTGTTTCACCAGTTCCGGCACGATCTGCACCGCGCTGGCACCGGTTCCGACCACGGCCACCTTCTTGCCGGTGAAGTCGTAGCCGTGATCCCAGCGGGCGCTGTGGACCTTGTGTCCGGCGAAATCGTCCAGGCCGTCGATATCCGGGAAGCTGGCATTGGACAGTGGGCCGGAGGCGATCACGACCGCGCGTGCGCGCAGCGGGCGCTTGCGGCCGGTGATGGCGATGGACCACAGGCCGGCGTCCTCGTCGAATTCCAGGCCCGCGACGTTGTGGCCGAATCTGATGGAGGGCCGTATCCCGAACTCGTCGACCATGTTTTCGATGTAGCCCAGGATCTCCGCGCTGCCCGAATAGGTCTGCGACCACTCCGGATTCGGCGCGAAACTGTAGGAGTACAGCCGCGACGGAATATCGCACGCCGCTCCGGGATAGGTGTTGTCCCGCCAGGTGCCGCCCACCCTGGTGTCACGTTCGAGCACCGCGACGTTCGTGACGCCGCGCTGACGCAACCGGATCGCCACCCCGATCCCGGCGAAACCCGCTCCGATGACCGCCACATCCAGTGGCTGTGCCGCCGCGCTCATGCGACCGGCTCGTGGGTCAGCGCCTTCGACCACGTGGGCTGTTCGGCGAAGTAGCGTTCGGGGATGCGGCCGGTCACCTTGACCAGGGTGTCGGCGACCAGGTGGTACGGGTGATCGCGATTGATCACCCAATCGCTGTGCATCTTGACCAGCCGGTACATGGGCAGCCGGTTCACGATCGGGGCCCGTTCGCCGACGGCCTTGAACCGGGCCATCGCCGCGTACAGCTTGTCCTCGGATACGCCCATCTCCACGATGTTGTCGCGCATCTTGTTCAGCAGCGGGAAGTAGCTCAGCGCGCCGACGATCAGCGACGGCTTGGCCCAGCCGCCGATGAAGTCGATGGCCAGTTTGCGCGCGGTGGCGTGCCCGAGCAGCTCCATCACCGCGTAATCGGTGGCCAGATGCCGGGATTCGTCGGCATTGATCTTATTGAACACCTCTTGGGCGACGGGGTCCTTGATCTCATCGGTGACGAATTTGATCAGCGCGCCGTCCAGCGCCACTTCCAGCATCGGGATCACGGTGCCGAGGAACGACAGCGACATGCCGTCGGCGTGCTTGTCCAGGAAGTCGATCACCAGCTTGACGTTGATGTTCGGTTCCGGCATCTCGTCGCCGTCGAGCATGCCCCAGCGCCGCATCAGGGCCAGTTCGGCGTTGGCGTGGCGCTGTTCCTCGGCATGGAAGTAGCGGTAGATCTCCTTCAGGGTGTCGGTGGGCGCCTTCTTGGCCATGGCGGCGAAACCGCGGGCGCCGACGTTCTCGATCCACATCAGATCGGACATGAAGGGCTTGAGCTTGCCCCACAGTTCGGGGTCGATCTCCTCGGCGCCGGGAGCGTCCCAGTCGATATCGGCCAGGGCCCACTGCTTGGCCTTGATCTTGGTGAGCATGTTGTCGAAGTCGAATGCCATGTCAGGCTCCTGTGGTATCGGAGTTCGGCTCGGTCGCGGCCGCATCCCCTTGGGGCAGTAAGCGATTGAGCAAACCGAGCGCGTGGGCGTAGGTGGCGGGAAAGGTGCGTTTGAGCTGCCAGACCAGCCGGGCGTCCAGCTGTGGCAGCACGTAGAGGCGGCCGTGGTCGAGTGCGTCGAGGGCGCCCGCGGCGACGCGTTCAGGGGAGAACCCGGTCCAGCGCATCAGCTGATCGGCCAACCGCGACGGCCCCGAGGTGATCCGGCCGTCGGCGACCACATTGGTTTTGACGAAGGTCGGGCACAGCGCCGTCACCGCGACGCCGCTGCCCGCCAATTCGGCGTACATCGTTTCGGTCAGCGACAGCACCGCGGCCTTGGAGGTGTTGTACACCGCCATTCCGGGAGCGGCCGCGAAGCCCGCGGCCGAGGCGACGTTGACGATGCCGCCGCGCCCCGCGGCGCGCAGGCGTGGTGCGAAGATCTCGCAGCCGTGCACCACGCCCCACAGGTTGATGCCGATTGCCCAATCCCAGTCGTCGAAACCGATATCGCCCACGGGTTTTCCACCGATGCCGACCCCGGCGTTGTTCACCACCACCGTCGGCGGACCCGCGAAGACCTCCTCGGCGAAATCGGCCAGGCGCAGCACATCCGCGCGCTGGGCGACGTCGCAGAAGAAGGCATGCGCGGGACGGCCGTGGTGCCGCTCGATCAGCCGGACGGTCTCATCGGCGCGATCTTTGTCGATATCGGCGCACACCACCTCACCGCCGCGCGCGGCGAGTTCGAGGGCGAAGGCCCGGCCGATGCCGCTGCCGGCTCCGGTGACCACCGCCTTCGCATCGCGCGTGCGGTCGGTGCCGAACGGCCACATCTCAACTCACCCACTCACGGATCGGTGCGTTCGCCTGCGCCAGCGTCTCGGTGACGAAGCGCGCGGCGCGGCGCAGCGCCGGCGTCGCCTCGGGCACGATCAGCGGCAGCGCCTGGAAGACATGGATGCGGCCGGGCCACAGTTCCAACTCGCACCTATTGCCGGTCGAGGTAGCCATGTCGTGCAGCTGACGGGCGTCGTCGGCGAGCATCTCCCCGGCCGCGGCCTGCACGAACAGTGGCGGCAGCGTGGCATCGGGCGGGATGGTCAATCGCAGCCGCGTGGAATCGGCGGGCTCGTCGCCGGTGTAGAGCCGGATCATCCGGCGTCCGACCGGCGCCGGGGCCATCGGATCGGGGCGGCGCCGGTCCAGCGTTTCGGCCGCGGTCAACGTCAGGTCCATCAGCGGCGAGAACATGAAGGCCCCTGCGGGCTGCGCCATCGCGGTCCGGGAGTTCTCCAGCAGCAGATCGAGGGTGAGGTGGCAGCCGGCCGAGTCGCCGCCCATCACGATGTTCGCTGCCGCGTACCCGTTGGCCAGCAGCCACCGGTAGCCGGCGGCAACGTCGTCGGCGGCGGCGGGGAAGCGGTGCTCGGGAGCGAGCCGGTAGTCGACGACGAAGACCGGCAGCCCGGTCTCCTGCGACAGCCGCGAGGCCAGCCCGCGGTGGGTGCGCGCCGAGCAGATCACATACCCACTGCCGTGCACGTAATAGATCACCTGCTCGCCGAGCGGCACCCCGGGCGCGCGCACCATCTCGCCACGCACCCCGGCCGCTCGCACCGGGATCGTCGTGGTCCCGCGCAGCGGCGGTCCTCCCGCCGCCATCACCGTCGCGATCAGGCCGCGACCTGCGCCTATGCCCCATCGGGTCGGCGGTAGGAGGCCGTTGATCTGCCGGATGCTCAGTACCGATCCGGTCGCCGCGAGGCGGGTCCGTATGGACGCCGAACGCGGAACCGGGCGTCGCAAAGTCGCCGTTGACTCCGTTGTCACCATGCGCCAAGCATCAGCGCTCAATGCGCCATTTGTCAATGGCACATTCGTGGCCGCTGCTATATCGGGGGCCGGCATCCCGTCATCGGGTCCGTCCAGAGCGACCGTGCAAAAACCGTGATCCCGTCACGGCGGGCGAGGTCGGATCGAGGCCTCTGCGTCGCTCAGCTGTCGGGCAGGGTGACCACTCCATCGAGGTAACGCCGGCACCGCCCGATCAGCAGTACCCGGCCGCCGACGAGTTCGGTACGCAGCAGCCCGCCGCGGCGAGAGAGCTGCCGGGCCGTCATCGTGGTGCGCCCGAGTTCGCGGCTCCACAGCGGAACCAGCTGCGCGTGCGCCGAGCCCGTCACCGGGTCTTCGGGCACGCCGACACCCGGGCCGAAGAACCGGGAGACGAAGTCGACCTCGGCACCGCGAGCGGTGACGATGGCGCCACGCGGCAGCGGCGGAAATCGGTCCAGCGCCGGACGCAGCGCACGCACCTCCTGCTCACTGCCGACCACGATGACCGCGTCCGCGCCGGTATAGGCGCGCACCGGCCGCACGCCGAGCGCCGCCACCAGCACCGGATCGGGTTCGGTCTCGAAGGAGGGCACCACGGGCAGGTCGAGGACGTACTCGTCGTCATCGGTGCGGTCGACGTGCAGCCAGCCGCTGCGGGTATAGAAGCTGACCCGGTCGGCGCCGGGCTGGATATCGGTGAGGATCTGCGCGGCGGTCGCCAGCGTCGCGTGCCCGCACATGTCCACCTCCACCCGCGGGGTGAACCAGCGCAGGTGAAAGGCGGGCCATTCGCCGGGCGGCGGACCCGCCTCGGCCGGTAACCCGGGGGTGTAGAAGGCCGTTTCGGCGAGGTTGTTCTCCTCGGCCAGGTGTTGCAACAGCGCATCGGGCAGCCAGTTCGGCAGCGGCATCACCGCAGCCGGGTTACCCGAGAACGGTGCGTCGGCGAACGCGTCGATCTGATGCAGCAGAACCTCCATGCGCAAGAAGGTACTCCAACTCTGAATAACCGCTTCGCGCAAGGTATCTCGGAGCCTCGCCAGGTCATGCGTCCACTTGGGGCCGAGCCGGCGGACGGCGCCGATACCGGGCCGCCGATGATTCCGGCCGCCGCGCGCCGTCGATATCGGTGACACCCCTGCGAACCGGGAGAGCCGACGATGGACCCTGACCTGATCTCGACGTGGTTGCGTGCGGAACGGCTGGCCTTCGCCGACTTCTTCGACGAACTGACCGACGACGAATGGCAGCGCGAATCGCTGTGCCCCGGCTGGACCATCCACGATGTCCTCGCCCACATCACCTCGGTCGACACCCTCGGGTCGACCCTCGCGGGTCTGGTCCGGGCCAGGGGCAACTGGGATCGGATGAACGCCGACGCCGCACGCCGGGTGTCGGCGCGCTACTCACCCGCCGAGCTGATCGCGCGGTTGCGGGCCTCGGCGGGGTCGTCGCGGCGCTCACCCGGCGCCGCGCCCGCCGACCCGCTGGTCGACATCATCGTGCACCAACAGGACGTGGCCCGCCCGCTCGGACGCGCCATGCACACCCCGCCGGAACGGGTCGTCGCGGCGTTGGATCATGTGCTGGCAAGCCGGTTCTACGGTGCCCGGAAACGGCTGCGTGGCCTGCGGCTGACCGCGACCGACGCGGACTGGTCCTCCGGCGACGGACCTGAGCAAGTGCGCGCTCCGGCCATCGACCTGTTGTTCCTGGCGACCGGCCGCGACTTGTCCCGGACCTGACGGCGGACCCGATCCCCCTCATGGACCGGGTCCGCCCATTCCAGGGGATTACCCGCGCGCGATGGACTCGAACACGGTCGGGTCGACCAGGGTGGAGGTGTCGCCGAGTTCGCGGCCCTCGGCGACATCGCGCAGCAGCCTGCGCATGATCTTGCCGCTGCGGGTCTTCGGCAGCTCCGGCACGATGTGGATGTCGCGCGGCCGGGCGATCGGGCTGATCTGCTGGGACACTTCGGCCTTCAGCTGTGTGATCAGCGCGTCGCGGTCCTGCTCGCCGGTTCCCGCCTCGGCGGTGAGGATGGCGAAGGCGACGATGGCCTGGCCGGTGGTGGCGTCGCTGGCGCCCACCACGGCCGCCTCGGCCACGGCGCTGTGGGAGACCAGCGCCGATTCCACTTCGGCGGTGGAGATGCGGTGGCCGGAGACGTTCATGACGTCGTCGACGCGGCCGAGCACCCACAGGTCGCCGTCGGCATCCAGCCGCGCGCCGTCACCGGCGAAGTACCAACCGGATTCGCGGAAGCGATCCCAGTAGGTCTCCTGGAATCGTTGCGGATCGTTCCAGATACCGCGCAGCATCGACGGCCACGGCTGCTCGAGCACGAGCAGGCCCGAGCGGTCGCGGCCGAGTCCGGCGCCGTCGTCGTCGACGACGCGGGCGGAGATGCCCGGCAGCGGAGTCATGGCCGCGCCGGGTTTGGTGGCGGTGACGCCGGGTAGTGGGGAGATCATGATCGATCCGGTCTCGGTCTGCCACCAGGTGTCGACGATGGGTGCGCTGCCGGAGCCGATGACCTCGCGGTACCACCGCCATGCTTCGGGGTTGATCGGCTCGCCGACCGAGCCGAGCACCCGGATCGAGGACAGATCATGGGCGTCCGGGATCTGCCTGCCCCACTTCATGAAGGTACGGATCAACGTCGGAGCGGTGTAATAGATGCTCACCCCGTACTTTTCGATGATCTCGAAATGCCGGTGCTCGTCCGGTGAGTTGGGGGTGCCTTCGTAGACGACTTGGGTGGCGCGGTTGGCGAGGGGG
>NZ_BAFY01000091.1 GCF_000308555.1 Nocardia cyriacigeorgica NBRC 100375
GACGGCCAGTTCGGTAAGTGGCTCGAGGGCGCGCGGGACTGGAACATCAGCCGTAACCGCTACTGGGGCAGTCCGATCCCGGTGTGGGTCTCCGACGATCCGGCCTACCCGCGGGTGGACGTCTACGGCTCGCTCGACGAGCTCGAACGCGACTTCGGGGTGCGCCCGACCGATCTGCACCGGCCGATGATCGATGAGCTGACCCGTCCGAATCCGGACGATCCGACCGGCAAGTCGACCATGCGGCGGGTCCCGGAGGTACTCGACTGCTGGTTCGAGTCGGGTTCGATGCCCTATGCCCAGGTGCACTACCCGTTCGAGAACAAGGACTGGTTCGACAGCCACTTCCCGGGCGATTTCATCGTCGAGTACAACGGCCAGACCCGCGGCTGGTTCTACACCCTGCACGTGCTGGCCACCGCGCTGTTCGACAGCCCGGCATTCAAAACCGTTGCCGCGCACGGCATCGTGCTCGGCGACGACGGGCTGAAGATGAGCAAGTCCAAGGGCAACTACCCGGACGTGAAGGAGGTGTTCGACCGCGACGGCTCCGATGCGATGCGCTGGTTCCTGATGAGCTCGCCGATCCTGCGCGGTGGCAACCTCATCGTCACCGAGCGCGGCATCCGCGAGGGCGTCAGCCATGCGCTGCGCCCGCTGTGGAATGCGTGGACCTTCCTGCAGCTCTACGCCTCGAAACCGGGTGTGTGGCGCACGGATTCGGCGCATGTGCTCGACCGCTACATCCTGGCCAAGCTGGCGGCGACCAGGGACGCGATCACCGAGGCGCTCGAGGTCTACGACATCGCCGGCGCCTGCGACGAGCTGCGCACCTTCGCCGACGCGCTGACCAACTGGTATGTGCGCCGGTCGCGTTCGCGGTTCTGGGAGGAGGACCGCGACGCCGTCGACACCCTGCACACCGTGCTGGAGGTGACCACTCGACTGGCCGCTCCGCTGCTGCCGCTGATCACCGAGGTGATCTGGCGGGGGCTGACCGGCGGGCGGTCGGTGCATCTGACCGATTGGCCCACCGCGCAGGAGCTGCCGCACGATCCGGAGCTGGTCGCGGCGATGGACGAGGCACGCACGGTGTGTTCGACGGTGCTGAGCCTGCGGAAGGCGCAGAACCTGCGGGTGCGGCTGCCGCTGGCGGAGGTGACCATCGCCGCGGCCGACGCCGAGCGGCTGACGCCCTACGCCGACATCATCGCCGACGAGGTGAACGTCAAGAAGGTGGATCTCACCACCGATGTGGCCTCGCACGGCCGCTTCGAGCTGGTCGTCAACGCCCGTGCGGCCGGTCCGCGACTGGGCAAGGATGTGCAGACGGTGATCAAGGCCGTCAAGGCCGGCGAGTGGTCGGAGAACGCCGACGGCGTGGTGAGCGCGGCCGGTATCGAGTTGCTGCCGGAGGAGTACACCCAGCGGCTGGTGGCGGCGGAGCCGGAGTCCACCGCGGCCCTGCCCGGCAATGCCGGTCTGGTGGTGCTGAACTCGGTGGTCACCGAGGAGCTGGAGGCCGAGGGCTGGGCCCGCGACCTCATCCGCGATCTCCAGGAGACCCGTAAGTCGCTGGGCCTGGACGTCTCCGACCGGATCACGGTGGTGCTCGAGGTACCCGAGGAGCGGCAGGCGTGGGCGCAGACCCATCGGGACCTGATCGCCGGCGAAATCCTGGCTACCGAGCTGAGCTTCGGTGCAGCAGGCCCGGAGGCGGCCGAACTGGTCGGCGGGGTGCGCGCGACGGTCGCGAAGGTCTGAGCCGGGCCGGTGTGGGTGATGGGCACGAACCATCGCCCACACCGGTCGTGCGTGCCGAACCTCGGCCATCTGCGCTGGCTGCGGACTCGGCGCGAGGGGCGTGCCCGATAGCGGGAGCCGATATCGGTGGCGGATGCCCGGTCGATGTGTTCGACGCCGACCCTCGATAGGCCGCATGTCAGGGCGCGTAACCCAGCTCATCTGTGATCTAAATCACACCCCGGGGATTTGCTGAACCTGCCGCGTTCAGATTTCCCGCGCGGCACAATCAGGGCTGTTGCTGCTGGGACTGAAGTTCCTGCCGGTGCCGCAGTGACTATCGGTACGGATTGTTCTACCTGATACGCGTCCCGGTGGACGGCTCGTCGGCCGGGCCGACCGAAGGGCGAGCACGTGACGAGAACCCCGCTGCGCCGGCTCATCACCGGCTTCTGCTTCGCCGCCCTCGCGGCATTCACCCTGGCCACCCCCGCCGTGGCCGCCCCCGATACCGGCAGCTCCTCCGGCAGCGGCGGCTCCGGATCGTCCTCGGGCTCCGGATCGGGTTCGGGCTCGGGAAGTTCCAGCGGCTCGGCCGCGCTGCCGTTGCCCAGCCCGGCCGGACTCGGTGCGCTGGCCGCCGCCGTCACCCAGACCGGCAAACCCTATGAATGGGGCAGTGAGGGGCCGCATTCATGGGACTGCTCGGCGCTGGTCCAGTGGGCCTACGCGCAGGTCGGGGTGCGGCTGCCGCGCACGACCTGGGAACAGGCCGAGGTGGGTGCCGAGGTGCCGCGCTATGCCCTGTCGCCGGGCGATGTGGTGATCCTCAACGCCGACGCCTCACATGTCGGGATCTACGCGGGCTTCGGGCAGATCTTCAACGCCTACGGCCGCGGCGTCCCGGTCGGGCTCGCGCCGTTGAGCCAGTTTCAGATCTACTCGATCCGGCGGTTCTGAGCGGCTCGGCGGCCGGACCGCACCGAGGGACGAGGTCCGGGCGGATCAGTCGATCAGCTGCCGCAAGCGCGGGCCGTAATCGGGGTGTGCCAGCGCCGTGGCGAACTGGGCGACCAGGTAGTCGGCCGGGTTACCGGTGTCGTACCAGCGGCCCTTGATGACCTGGCCGTACACCGCGTGCCCGGAAGCGAAGGCGTTGATGGCGTCGGTGAGGTAGACCTCGCCGGTGCGGTGGGTGTACCAGCGCTCGGTCTGCTTGCGCAGCTCCTCGATGATGCCCGGTGTCACCACGTAGCCACCGATCGCCGCGTACGCCGACGGCGCGTCCTCCGGCTTCGGCTTCTCCATCAGCCCGGAGATGCGCAGCAACCCGTTGTCGAGGTCCTCGTGCACCATCGGCACGCCGTAGCGCTGCGATTCGTTCGGATCCATCGGCATCAGCGCCAGCACCGGGCAGCCGGTGGTCTCGTAGGCGGTGATCAGCTGCTGGGCGCGCGGGGTCTCGGCGACGAAGACGTCGTCGGGCCACAGCACCAGCATCGGCTCGTCACCGAGGGCGCGGGCGGCGTTGAGCACCGGGGTGCCGTTGCCGTAGGGGCCGTGCTGGTCCAGGTAGGTGATATGGCCGGCCCGCGACAGCTCGCCGACCTCTTCGACGGCGTCGGCGTAGGCGGTCTTTCCGTCGGCGCGCAGCTGCGCCACCAGCGCCGGGTTGGGCCGGAAGTGGTCCTGGATCAGCGATTTACCGCCGCTGACGACGATGGTGATATCGGTGATGCCGGAGGCGACCAGTTCGCGCACGGTGTGCTCGATCACCGGCTTGTCGCCGACCGGAAGCATCTCCTTGGGGATCGCCTTGGTCAGCGGCAGCAGGCGGGAACCGATACCGGCGGCGGGAATCACAGCCTTGCGGATCATCATGGACCGATCATCACATATCCGGCGCGGCGCCGAGTCCGATCCCCGGGCCGGATCGGCGGTTCTTCGGTGCCGACTGCACGTGATCACGGCAGGTCAGCGCCGTCCCCGGCAGTAACTGGGCAGAAGAGGAATCCGCAGGCAAACCGGCAGCGACGAACAGGTATCCCCGCATGGCCCGGCGCGGTGGTGTGCGACCGGGGCGAACCTGTCAGTGTGCGCGCGTAGATTCCTGCCCATGTGCGCCAGTCCTGGGACCGTCACCGAGTACGGCGCCTGGCATGGGGCGGCGTGCGGTGCGGCGGCCGAGTATCGGTCGCCGCGTACCCGGGCGCCGCAGGCAGGCTCTGGCATGCCGGAGCTTTCGGCCGCTATCGGTACTTCCGAACGGTCGAGCCAGGCGGGCCGATGATCGGCATGCACGGGATGGCTGCCGGGCCCCTCCAGCCATCCACCGGCGACTCGGTGGTGAGCCGGCAGCATCCGGCGACGGCCGATGATCCCGGAGCCGTCACTTCCCGCCGCTGGGTACTGCACATCGACATGGACGCCTTCTTCGCCTCCTGCGAACAGCTGACCCGGCCGACCCTGCGCGGCAGGCCGGTGCTCGTCGGCGGCACCGGCGGACGCGGCGTGGTCGCCGGCGCCAGCTACGAGGCCAGGGTGTACGGCGCGCGGTCGGCGATGCCGATGCATCAGGCGCGGCGGCTGGTCGGGGTCACGGCGGTGGTGGTGCCGCCGCGCGGCGCCGTCTACGGCGTGATGAGCGGGCAGGTGTTCGATGCGCTGCGCAGCCGCATCCCGGTGCTCGAGACGTTGTCGTTCGACGAGGCGTTCGGCGAGCCCGCCGAACTGGCAGGCGCATCCGTGGCGCAGGTGCACGAATTCTGCGCCGAGCTGCGGGCGCTGGTGCGCGACCGCACCGGGCTGGTCGCCTCGGTGGGCGCCGGAACCGGTAAGCAGCTCGCCAAAATCGCCTCCGGCCTGGCCAAACCCGATGGGATCCGGGTGGTCTCACCCGCCGAGCAGCAGCAGCTGCTGGCCGCGCTGCCGGTGCGCAAGCTGTGGGGGATCGGCCCGGTGGCCGATGCGAAGCTGCGTTCGCTCGGCATCGAGACCGTCGGCGCGTTCGCCGCGCTGCCCGAGGTGGAGGCGGTATCGATTCTCGGCAGCAGTGTCGGCGCCGCGCTGCACCGGCTGGCGCGCGGCATCGACGACCGGCCAGTCGCCGAGCGGGCCGAGGCCAAACAGATCAGCGCCGAATCGACTTTCGAACACGACATCGTCACCCTGGACCGGTTGCGCCTGGCCATCGACGATATGGCCGCGTCGGCGCATCGCCGCCTCGCCCGCGACGGTCGTGCCGCCCGCACCGTGGTGCTCAAGCTCAAGAAATCCGACATGAGCATCGTCACCAGGTCGTTCACCCTGCCCTACGCCACCGAGGATCTCGCCACCCTCACCGCGGCCGCCCAGCGCTCGGCCATCGACCCGCGGGAACTGGGTCCCATCCGCTTGGTCGGCGTCGGCTACGCGGGGCTGTCGGATGTGCGCCAGGAGTCGCTGTTCCCGGAGCTGGACCGGCGGCCGGAACTCGCCGCGATGGTCCGCGAGGACGAGTTGGAGGTCGACGAGCCGGTCCTCAGCGCCGCCGGCCGCGGCGGCCACCTCGGCCCCGAGCCGTCGGCCGCGGCGGCGCCGGACGGTGCCGCGACGACGGGTGATGACGCGCTGCCGGGCGGTGCCCCTGCCCCGGATGATGGCGCTGTGACCAGCGGAGTCGAGCATCCACCGGTCGATGCCGCGGCTCCCCACTGGCAACCCGGCACCGACGTCCACCATCCCGGCTTCGGTCACGGCTGGGTGCAGGGCGCCGGGCAGGGCCGGGTGACGGTGCGGTTCGAGACCCGCTCGACGGGACCGGGTCCGGCGCGTACCTTCGCGGCAGACGATCCCGTGCTGTCGCGGGCCGACCCGCTCCGCAGTCTGGACTGACGGGTACGCGCCCGACCGATCGGCGGGTAGCCTTGGTAACTCGTGCAGCGTCGCCGGTCGGGCGGGGCTGCCGTAGTGCCAACGACACAACCCCACTCGAACGCAAAGGACGAGCAGTTGAAGCTTCGTAAGACCGGACGCATCGCCATCGCGGGCCTGGCCGTGGCCGCCGCGCTGACCATGACCGCGTGTGGTGGCGACGACAAGGAATCGGACAAGCCGGCCAGGTCGACCACCACCAGCCAGTCGACGACCGCCGACGCCGCCGACAACCTGCCGCCGGTCCCCACTGCCGACGAGCTCAACCAGCAGCTGCAGCGCGCGCTCGACCCGAATGTGCCGAACGAAGAGAAGCTGCAGTGGATCCAGGGCGCCGAGGCGGATCCGAACCTGCCGACCACGCTGACGCAGGCCTACCAGCAGTCCGGCGCCTCCATCCAGGTGGTCAGCGTGACGCCGTTGGGCGACACGATCAGCGCCAACACGAACTTCGTGATCAACGGTCAGACGAACGAGGTCACCGTGCCGTTCGTTGCTGAGGACGGCAAGTGGAAGGTCCAGCAGCAGTGGGCTTGCGACATGCTGACGGCGGCCAGCCTGCAGTCGGCGGCCTGCCCGGCCTGATCGGCTCGCACAGCTGAACGACCAGTAACGGCCGATGCCCATGGTGGGCATCGGCCGTTACTCGTCGGTGCACCGCCGCCCCGATCGGCGCCGGCCGGTCACACCGTCCTACCCGCTAGTATCGGGCTCCGTGGCTGACACGATGGTGTGGGCGGGCGAACGGCCCGGCGAGACAACCGAACCCCGTCCGGCGCCCGTCGATCGTGGTGGCTGGGCGCGGCCGGTGGCCATCGTCGCCGCACTGATCGGCGCGTTGTGCGCCCTCGCGGTGCCGTTCCTTCCGGTGCGCATGGATGCCGCCACGATCAGCTGGCCGCAGGACGACGCGGCCCGCAGCGTCGCCGCCCCGCTGGTGTCGTACGCGCCGATCGGGTTGACCGCCGAGGTGCCGTGCGCGGCGATCTCGCGGCTGGCCGGCTCCGGCGGCGTGGTGTTCTCGACCATCCCGCGCCAGTCGGCCGATATGGAGCGCTACGGCTTCGTGGTCAAGGTGGTCGCCGATACCCCGGAGCGTCCCGGCCGGGTGGACGCTGTCGCACGCAACACGCTCGTGTGGTCGGCGCCGCTGGATCAGGTGCGCGATCAGGGCTGTGCGCTCGCAATCGACGTCTCGACCACCCGCGCGGCCGTCTCGGTGACCGGCGCCGGGCCCGCGGGCGCGGCCACCGAACGCGATCTGCGTCCGCAGGTGGTCGGGGTATTCAGCGATCTGGCCGGTGCGGTGCCGGACGGGATGCGCGTCGATATCGAGGTCGATTCGCGCTATTCCACCTCGCCGACGCCGATCAAGCTCGTCGTCATCGTGCTCGCCGTGCTGGCCACGCTGGTCTCGCTGGTGGCGCTGTATCGCCTGGACCGGCTCGACGGGCGCCGCGCCCGCCGCTTCCTGCCTTCGCGCTGGTGGCGGTTGACGCCGGTCGACTGGGTGGTGTTCGCGACGCTGCTGGTGTGGCATTTCGTCGGCGCCAACACCTCCGATGACGGCTACATCCTCGGCATGGCCCGCGGCGCGCAGAGTTCGGGCTACATGTCGAACTACTATCGCTGGTTCTCCGTCGACGAGGCGCCGTTCTACACGCCCTACACCGACGTCATCGGCTGGATGACGCATGTGTCGGTGGCGAGCACGTGGGTGCGGCTGCCGGTGCTGCTGTCGGCGTTGGTGTGCTGGTGGGTGATCAGCCGCGAGGTGATTCCGCGCCTCGGTGCCGGTGTGCGCGACAGCAGGATCGCGGTGTGGACCTCGGCGCTGGTGTTCCTGGCGTTCTGGCTGCCCTACAACAACGGCCTGCGCGCGGAGTTCGTGGTGGCCACCGGCGTGATCCTGACCTGGGTGTCGGTGGAGCGCGCCATCGCCACCCGGCGGCTGCTGCCCGCGGCGCTGGCGATCCTCATCGCCGCGATGACGTTGACCGCCGCGCCGTCGGGGGTGATCTGCGTGGCCGCGCTGATCGCCGGTGCGCGCACCGTGACCGCGGTGATCGTGCATCGCGCCAAGACCGTCGGCTATCTGGCCCAGCTGCTGCCGTTGTTCGCGGTGGGCGTGCTGGTGCTGACGGTGATCTTCGCCGACCGCAGCTTCAGCGCCTTCACCGAGATGCTGTACGTGCACGACCGGATCGGTCCCGGTGAGTCCTGGTTCTTCGAGTACCTGCGCTACCAGTACCTGATCCAGCCCAGCGGCGACGGCTGGCTGACGCGCCGGTTCGGTGTGTT
>NZ_BAFY01000090.1 GCF_000308555.1 Nocardia cyriacigeorgica NBRC 100375
CTGTGTGCCGATCCTGCTCTCCGATGACGAGGCCGGGGTGATCGCCGCGGTGCACGCGGGCCGGATCGGCGCCCGCATCGGCATCGTGCCACGGGTCCTGGACGCGATGGTCTCGGTCGGCGCCCGGGTCGACCGCATCGGCGCCTTCCTCGGGCCCGCCGCCAGCGGCCGCCAGTACGAAGTACCCGCCGAGATGCGCGCCGACGTGGAACGGCATCTGCCCGGCAGCGCCACCACCACCGAACGCGGCACACCGGGTCTGGATCTGCGGGCCGGGCTGCGCCGTCAGCTCACCACCGCGGGCGTCGGCGCCGTCGCCGTCGACCCGCGGTGCACGATCGAGGACAAGACATTGTTCAGCCACCGCCGCGGCGCACCGACCGGCCGGCTCGGCGGGGTCATCTGGATGGAGGAAGGGGAGCCGCACGCGTGAGTCCGACGAGCACCGCTCAGACCCTCGACCGCCGCACCACCGAACTGGCCACCAATCTGGCCGGACTGCTCGACCGCATCGACGCCGCCTGCGTGGCCGCCGGGCGTGATCCGGGCAGCGTCCGGCTGCTCCCGGTGACCAAATTCTTTCCCGCCGCGGACGTGGAGATCCTTTATAGCCTCGGCCGCCGGGAGTTCGGTGAATCACGTGAGCAGGAAGCCGGCGCGAAAGTGTCCGAACTCACCCGGCACCCGGATATCCGGTGGCACATGATCGGCCGGCTGCAACGCAACAAGGCCAAATCGGTGGCCCGCTGGGCACATACCGTGCATTCGGTGGACAGCGAACGGTTGGCAACGGCTCTTGACGCCGCGGCCACCGCCGCGCTCGACGCGGGCGACCGCAGCGCACCGCTGAACGTGCTCATCCAGGTGAGCCTGGACGAGGATCCCGGCCGCGGCGGTGTCGCGCCGGATGCTGTTGCGGCCCTTGCCGATCGGATCGCCGAGGCGCCCGCGCTGCGGCTGTCCGGCCTGATGGCGATCCCTCCGCTGGAGGCGGAACCGGCGGCCGCCTTCGCCCGGCTGGCGGCTGTACACGCCGAGCTGACCGCCGCTCATCCCGGCGCGTCGGAATTGTCGGCCGGAATGTCGGGAGATCTGGAATCGGCGATCGAACACGGAAGCACGTGTGTGCGTGTCGGTACCGCTCTCATGGGCGCCCGACCGATAACCTCGGCGTAGCAAAGAAACCTCATCAGTCACATTCGACACATATGCTGGGACCGACGAGGGGCTGAGCAAGACTTCAACACCCGGCCGTCACCGGGGCCGAAGGAAGGTCGACCAGGATGAGCGAGCGAAGTGAGCGAGCGATACACACCGCCACCATCGTGGTCACGGCGGAGTCGGGTGTCGGCAAGGGGGAGGATATGAGCGAGCGTGGGACCAGGGCCGTCGTGGCCATGCCCGAGGCGAGCGTTAGCGAGGTGGAACGATGAGTACCCTGCACAAATTCAAGGCCTACTTCGGCATGGTTCCGCTCGAGGATTACGAAGACGACTACGTCGACGATCGTGGCCCTCGCCCGATGGACGAACGCGGCACCCGCCGGCCTCGTGACTACGCCGACCGTCCCGGCTACGGCGCCGACCGCTATGCCGACGACCGCTACGACGACGCCGAGTTCGACGAGCCCGCCTACAAGTCGCCGTACCAGGCCGGCTACCCGCCTGCCCGTCGCGACGACTACACCCCGGAGAGCTACGCCGACGATCGTTACGAGGCGCCGCGCCGCCCCACGCGCATCGACGCCGCGGCAGCCGGCCGATTCCGGGCCGGCGGGGCTGCGCCGGTGATGCGTGGCGCCACTCGTGGTGCGCTCGCCGTCGATCCCGAGGCCGAGGAACGTCGACTGGAAGAGCGGATGCGTCCCGATCCGGTCGTCGCCCGCCGTCCCGCGATCTTCGAGGACGGAGGTCCCTTGTCCAAGATCACGACGCTGCGCCCGCGCGACTACAGCGAGGCCCGGATCATCGGCGAGCGATTCCGCGAGGGCAACCCGGTGATCATGGACCTGGTCGATCTCAGCAACGCCGATGCGAAACGACTGGTCGACTTCGCCGCGGGCCTGGCTTTCGCACTGCGCGGGTCGTTCGACAAGGTGGCCACCAAGGTGTTCCTGCTCTCACCTGCCGATGTCGACGTATCGGCCGAGGAGCGCCGACGGATCGCCGAAACCGGCTTCTACAACCAGAAATAGCACCATGAACCGGGGGGAGAGCCGGATGCGGGTCGAACTGGTCGGCGCGGTCATTTTGCGCGTCGCCGATTTTGCGGCAGAGTGAGGTCGTGGCCTTGTTCGCGGTGCTCTACTTCGTGCTGTTCATCTTCTGGCTGTTGCTGATCAGCCGGGTGATCGTCGAGTTCATCCGTAGCTTCGCCCGTGACTGGCGCCCCAGTGGCATCGTGGTCGTCATCCTCGAGGTGATCTTCACGATCACCGATCCTCCGGTGAAACTCCTGAGGCGGTTGATACCACCGGTGTCATTGGGGGGAATTCGGCTCGATCTGTCGATAATGGTCCTGCTATTCATCGTCTTCATCCTGATGTCGATCGTGAGCAGGCTCGGGCAGCCGGTAGCCCCGGTGTGACAGAATGGGCCGAGGACACAGCTCGCCAGATCTGCTAGATCTCCAAAAGACGCGTGAAGGGATCCTTCCATGCCGCTGACCCCAGCCGATGTGCACAACGTCGCGTTCAGCAAACCGCCGATCGGGAAGCGCGGCTACAACGAAGACGAAGTAGACGCCTTCCTGGATCTCGTGGAGCAGGAGCTTTCGCGCCTGATCGAGGAGAACGCAGACCTGCGCCAGCGGGTTGCCGAGCTCGATTCCGAGCTGGCCGACGCGAAGAAGAATCGCGGTAACGCGGCGGTAGCCACCGCGAAACAGCCGGTACAGCAGGCACCTCCGCCCGAACCGGTGAAACCCCCGGTGCCCGCGGCGCCGCCGGCACCGATTGCCGCGCCCGCGCCCGCCGCCAAGGATCCCGCGGGTGCCGACTCCAATCTGCAGGCCGCCAAGGTGCTCAGCCTCGCCCAGGAGATGGCCGACCGCCTCACCAGCGATGCCAAGACCGAAGCCGAGAATTTGCTGTCGAATGCCCGGGCGAATTCCGAGCGACTCGTCGGCGATGCCCGCACCCGGTCCGAGGCGATGATCGCCGACGCGCGCCAGAAGTCGGAAGCGATGCTGTCGGACGCGCAGACCCGTTCGGACAACCAGCTGCGCCAGGCCAAGGAGAAGGCCGACGCCCTGCAGGCCGACGCCGAGCGCAAGCACACCGAGATCATGGCGACCATCACCCAGCAGCGCACGGTGCTGGAGAGCCGCATCGAGCAGCTCAAGACCTTCGAACGCGAGTACCGCGTGCGCCTGAAGTCCTACCTGGAATCGCAGCTCGAAGAGCTGGAGAACCGCGGTTCCGCGGTGCCCGTCGACGGCGGCGAGGCCTTCGACACCGGTTCGAACAACCTCGCGCCCGCGTCGTTCGCCAAGGGTGGCAAATAGTCACACCCCAGACGCAGTCGGGCCGCCTGGCATCCCCTGGGGGTCACCATGCTCGTCTTGACGCTTGTCCTCGCCGCCATCGGCTTCGCCCTGCTGGTCGCAGCGCTGACCACCGGCTCGGTGGTCTGGGCGTGGGGCTGCATCGTGGTGTGCGTGATCGGCGCGGTGTTGTTGCTGGTGAGTGCCCTGTCGATGGGGACGCCCGAAGGTGACGACCGGCCGCCGCAGGGCAGGCATGCCAAGCGCTGATCGTTTGCCGGTTCGCGTGGCCGTCGCGATGAGCGCGGCACCCGAAATACTGGTTTGACCGAACTGGTTAGAATCAAACATGAATACGGCGTCGATCCGGCCATCACCGGGGAGCCTTCGGAAGAACGGTGTGTTCGCCCTGGTAGGGCCACCGCACGCTCAGTAGAACCGAACGGGAGAGCCCGTCACAGCTCATGACGAGAGGTCCGGCGCCGGTAGGGGCGCCAGGACAAGCGGGGTGGTACCGCGGTTTCGGCGCACCGGCGCCGGAGTCGTCCCCGTGCCGAGGAGAGTGCGCTACAGCGCACGGGCACGAGGAGACGCACCGCGATGGCGGACGAGAATTCCAGTAGCAGCGCATATCCCCGCGTCGACCTCGGCGCCGGGCCGGGTGCGTCGTTCCCCGACCTGGAACGCGCCGTACTCGACGCCTGGGCCGCCGACGACACCTTCCGCGCCAGCATCGAAAACCGCTCGCAGACAGCCGGTGCCGTATCCGGCGCGGCGTCCGCGGGTGCCCCCGTGGTTACCCAGGCTGCCGCCTCCGGCCCCGTCGCTACCGCCGCCGCAGGCGAGTTCGTCTTCTACGATGGTCCGCCGTTTGCCAACGGTCTGCCACATTACGGTCATTTGCTCACCGGATATGTGAAGGATCTGATCCCGCGTTTCCAGACGATGCGCGGTAAGCGCGTCGATCGGCGATTCGGCTGGGACTGTCATGGACTTCCCGCGGAAATCGAGGCGGAAAAGCAGCTCGGTATCACGGACAAATCACAGATCGACGCGATGGGGCTCGCGGAATTCAATGCGGCCTGTAAAACGTCGGTACTTCGGTATACCGGGGAATGGCGCGACTATGTCACCCGCCAGGCGCGCTGGGTGGACTTCGACAACGACTACAAGACCCTCGATCTCGACTTCATGGAGTCGGTCATGTGGGCGTTCAAGTCGCTCTACGACAAGGGTCTGATCTATCAGGGTTTCCGGGTGCTGCCCTACAGCTGGTACGAGCAGACCCCGCTGTCCAATCAGGAGACCCGCCTCGACGACGCCTACAAGATGCGTCAGGACCCGGCGGTCACCGTGGACATGGTGCTGACGGTGCCCGCCGAGCATCCGCTGCACGAACTCGACGGCGCCAACGCCCTGATCTGGACCACCACCCCGTGGACGCTGCCGTCCAACCTGGCGATCGCGGTGCACCCCGACGTGCGCTATGTGCATCTGCGCGGCGCCGACGGCAAGCGCTATGTGCTGGCCGCCGAACGGGTCTCGCACTACGCGCGTGAGTTCGGCGACGAGCCCGAGGTGCTCGCCGAGTACGACGGCGCCGCGCTGGTCGGGCTGTCCTACACGCCGCCGTTCGACTTCTTCCTCGGCCATCCCAACGCGCACCGGGTGCTGTCGGCCGATTACGTCACCACCGACTCCGGCACCGGCGTCGTGCACCTGGCGCCCGCGTTCGGTGAGGAGGACATGGACGTCGCCACGGCCAACGGCATCACGATCGTGCAGCCGCTGGATCCGGGCGGCAAGTTCACCTCGATGGTGGCGCCGTACGAGGGCCTGATGGTCTTCGACGCCAACCCGGTGATCATCAAGGACCTCAAGGCGGCCGGAAAGCTGCTGCGGCACGAGACCATCGAGCACTCCTACCCGCACAGCTGGCGGTCGGGCCAGCCGTTGATCTACATGGCGGTGCCGTCGTGGTTCGTCGCGGTCACCCAGTTCCGGGACCGGATGGTCGAGCTGAACAAGCAGATCACCTGGGTGCCCGAGCACATCCGC
>NZ_BAFY01000089.1 GCF_000308555.1 Nocardia cyriacigeorgica NBRC 100375
CCCCGGCGTCCGCGCACATACCCGGGCAGGCCGCGGCCTCGGTCCCCGCTGCCGAATCCGCCCCCGCCGCACCGGCTCTCATCGAGAATGCACCTGGTCAACCCGCCGTCGCGCCCACCGCGCGCCCGAGCGCGGGCGAGGCCGCACGATGAGGCGGACCGGACCCGCGAAGCGGCGGCGCGGGCCGGTGAACAGACGCAGACCGGCGGCGCCGCAGCTGGACCGGCCGGTGCGCATGCGGTTGGGGGCGGGACGGATCGCGATGCTCGGCGCGCTCGCCGTCGTCGCGATCCAATTGCTGTGGGTGCAGAGCATTTCCGCGCCGGGGCTGTCGGCGCAGGCGGCCAGCCAGCGCACCGCGCACTGGGTGGACGAGGCCATGCGCGGGCCCATCACCGACCGCAACGGTAAGGCGCTCGCGTTCACCGTCACCGCCAAGGAGTTGCACTTCCAACCGGTCAAGGTGCGCAAGGATCTGGCCGAGGCCAAGGCCAAGGACGATTCCGCGCCCGACCCCGAGCAGCGGCTGCGCGATATCGCCGCCACCATTCACGAAAAGCTCGGCGACAAGGGGCCCAGCGAGAAGAAGCTGCTCGAGCTGCTCAACAGCGACGAGCAGTTCGTATATCTGGCCCGCAATGTCGATCCGCGCATCGCCGCCGAGATCGTCGTCGAGTTCAAGGAGGTCGGCGCCGACTCACAGAACCCGCGCGAGTACCCGGGCGGGTCGCTGGCCGCCAACATCATCGGCGCCACCGGGTGGGACGGCCACGGCCAGATCGGGCTGGAATCGTCGATGGATTCGGTGCTCGCCGGCACTGACGGTTCGCACACCTACGACCGCGGCGCCGATGGCGCGGTGATCCCAGGCAGCTGGCGCGACCGGGTGCCCGCGGTCAACGGCTACGGCGTCGAACTCACCCTCGACTCGGACCTGCAGTACTACGTCCAGCAGCAGGTGCAGCAGGCCAAGGACCTGTCGGGCGCGCAATCGGCCTCGGCGGTGGTGCTCGACGCCAAAACCGGCCAGGTGCTGGCCATGGCCAACGACAACACTTTCAATCCGTCGCTGGGACCAGAACATTGGAAGCCGGAGGCGCTGGACAACCCGTCGGTGACCCACGCGTTCGAGCCCGGCTCGGTGAACAAGATCGTCACCGCCGCGGCCGCCATCGAATACGGCCTCACCGACCCCGACGAGGTCCATCAGGTGCCGGGCCAGATCCATATGGCCGGGGTCACCGTCGGCGATGCCTGGGAACACGGCGTCGCGCCCTACACCACCACGGGGATCTTCGGAAAGTCGTCCAACGTGGGCACGCTGATGCTCGCCCAACGCGTCGGTGAGGACCGTTTCGCCGATATGCTCACCCGGTTCGGCCTGGGCCAGCGCACCGGCGTCGGTCTGCCCGGGGAGAGCCCGGGTCTGCTGCCCGCGCGCGATCAGTGGTCCGGCGGTACCTTCGCGAACCTGCCGATCGGGCAGGGCCTTTCGATGACGACCCTGCAGATGACCGGCATGTACCAGGCCATCGCCAATGACGGTCTGCGGATCCCGCCGCGCATCGTGCGGGCCAAGGTCGCCCCCGACGGCACCCGCACCGAGGAACCGACCCCCGAGGGTGTGCGGGTGGTCAGCCCGCAGACGGCGCAGACCCTGCGCACCATGTTCCAGGCGGTCGTGCAGAAAGACCCGATGGGCGTGCAGATGGGTACCGGTGTCCCCGCCGCGGTCGAGGGCTACCGGATCGCGGGTAAGACCGGTACCGCGCAGAAGGTCGACCCGGCCTGTGGCTGCTATTCGACCTCGTCGTACTGGATCACCTTCGCCGGGATGGCACCGGCCGACGACCCGCGCTATGTCATGGGCATGATGCTCGACGCCCCGGTCCGCAGCGCCGACGGCAGCGGTGGCCAGTCCGCGGCACCGCTGTTCCACAACATCGCCTCCTGGGCGTTGCAGCGCGACCGCATCCCGCCCTCCATCGAGCCTGCCAGGCGTTTCGTGCTGCAGGCCTCGTGAGTTCATGCCACTGTCCACCACCGCTGGACCTGCCGCTTCCGCTGTCGCGGTGGGCCGGCCCGGACGCGGCGGACCCGAATCCGTGAACCGCGTTGCCCGCCCGGAAGCAGGCGTCGGTAACCTGACTCGTCGTCGGTGTACGCACCACAAATCGCAGAGAGGAACCTTGTGCCCGCGCAGTCCAGCCAGCACGCGCTACGACCGGCCGAGCCGACGTCGTCGACGCTGCCCGACCTGCTGGATCTGACCGGCGCCGAGCTGCGCTCGGACCTGCCGTCCGGCCTGGTGATCACCGGTATCGAACAGCGTTCGGACGCGGTCGTCCCCGGTGATCTGTTCGCCGGGCTGCCCGGCTCCAAGGCGCACGGCGCGCGGTTCGCCCGCGCCGCCGTCGAGCGTGGTGCGGTGGCGGTGTTCACCGATGCCGAAGGCGCCGAGCTGGCCGGTGAGCTGGGTGTGCCGGTGCTGGTGCGGGAACGCCCGCGCGAGGTGCTCGGCGAGCTGTCCGCCGCGATCTACGGTCATCCCTCGGATCGGCTGCGCATCGTCGGTATCACCGGCACCTCCGGCAAGACCACCACCTCGTATCTGGTGGAGGCCGGGCTGGCCGCGGCCGGGCTGTCCACCGCGTTGATCGGCACCATCGAGACCCGCATCGGCGGACGCCGGGTGCCGAGCGCGCTCACCACGCCGGAGGCGCCGCAGCTGCACGCGATGTTCGCGCTGATGGTGGAGCAGGGCGTGGACGCGGTGGTGATGGAGGTGTCCAGCCATGCGCTGGCCCTGGGCCGGGTCGACGGCGTGCGGTTCGCGGTGGGCGGGTTCACCAACCTGTCCCAGGACCACCTGGATTTCCACGCCGACTTCGAAGACTACTTCGCCGCCAAGCGCAGGCTGTTCGAGCCGCAGTCGCCGGTGGCCGCGCGCACCTCGGTGATCTGCGTCGACGACGAATGGGGCAGGCGCCTGGCCGACGGGCTGGACGCGCCGATCACCGTCGCCACCACCGGCGCCGCCGACTGGCAGGTCGCGGGCCAGGTGCGCACCCAGGGCGGCGAACAGGAGTTCACCGCGGCGGGACCGCACGGCGAAACCGATGTGCGCCTGCGGCTTCCGGGCCGCTACAACGTCGCCAACGGGCTGCTCGCGCTGGCGGTGTGCGCGGCGGCGGGCGTCGAGCCCGCCCTGGCCGCGCCCGCCCTGGCCACCGTCGACGTGCCCGGACGGATGCAGCGGGTGGAGCGCGGTCAGGATTTCCTCGCACTGGTCGACTACGCGCACAAACCGGCCGCGATCGAATCGGTGATCGCCACGCTGCGTGCGCATCTGGCCGAGGCCGGCGCGGGCGGCAGGCTCGCGGTGGTGGTCGGTGCGGGCGGCGACCGCGATGCGGGCAAACGGACGCTGATGGGCGCGGCCGGTGCGCGCGGCGCCGATCTGCTGATCATCACCGACGACAATCCGCGCACCGAGGATCCGGCGGCCATCCGGGCCGCCCTGCGCGCAGGCGCGCTCGGTGTGCCGGAATCCGAACGCGGCGAGGTCCGCGAGATCGGCGACCGGGCCGCCGCCATCGACGCGGCGGTGGCCTGGGCCCGCGCCGGCGACGTGGTGCTGGTGGCGGGCAAGGGACACGAGGCAGGGCAGGAGATCCACGGGGTGAAGCACCCGTTCGACGACCGCGAGGTGCTCGCGGTCGCGATACAGCAGCGAAGTCCGCAGGGTTCGGACGCGGAGGACTTGACGGTTTCATGATCGAGATGACACTGCGGGATATCGCGGACGTCGTCGGCGGCACGCTGCACGACGTCGCGGACCCGGAGGTGACGGTGACCGGTTCGGTCGAATTCGACTCGCGCAGAATCGGTCCCGGAGATGTGTTCCTCGCCCTCCCGGGTGAGCGCGCCGACGGCCATGATTACGCGGCGGCCGCGGTCGAGGCCGGTGCGGTCGCCGTGCTGGCGGCGCGTCCGGTGGGGGTGCCGGCGATCGTGGTCGCGCCGAGTCCAGGGACGCTGCCCGCGAATTCGGCTTTGGTGGCAGGCGATACCGACGGTTCCGGCGCGGCGGTGCTGTCGGCGCTGGCGAAGCTGGCGCGCGCGAGCGTCGAACGGCTGGCCGCGGCGGGAGCGACGGGCCCGGAGGCGGCAGCGGAGCGTCACCACGCAGGGCCCCGAGACCGTCGCAAAGCGGACACAGCCGCAGGCGGTTTGACCGTCGTCGGCGTCACCGGATCGTCCGGTAAGACCTCAACCAAGGATCTGCTGGCGGCGGTATTGGCGCCGATGGGCCCGGTGGTGGCGCCGCCCGGCTCGTTCAACAACGAACTCGGCCATCCCTGGACGGCCCTGCGTGCCGATGAGTCGACCCGCTTCCTGGTGCTGGAGCTGTCGGCGCGCGGTGTCGGTCATATCGCCGCGCTCACCGAGATCGCCCCGCCGACCATCGGCGTCGTGCTCAATGTCGGCACCGCCCACCTCGGCGAGTTCGGCAGCCGCGAGGCGATCGCCAAGGCCAAGGGCGAACTCGTCGAGGCACTGCCCGCCACCGGCCTCGCCGTGCTGAACGCCGACGATCAGCAGGTCGCGGCCATGGCCGCGCGCACCGACGCCCGGGTGGTGATGGTCGGCCAGGCCGAACGCGCCGAGATCCGCGCCACCGACATCGTCCTCGACGACGAGGCCAGGGCGCAGTTCACCTTGCACACCCCGGTCGGTAGCGCCCGGGTGCGGCTGTCGGTGCACGGCGAACACCAGGTCGGCAACGCGTTGTCGGCGGTGGCCGTTGCCCTGGAGTGCGGCGCCGACCTCGACACCATCGTCGCGGCGCTCTCCGGTGCCCGCGCCGCCTCGGCCCGCCGGATGGATGTGCGCACCACCGACGACGGCGTCACCGTCGTCAACGACTCCTACAACGCCAACCCGGATTCGGTGCGGGCGGCGCTCAAGGCGCTGGTCACCATGTCCAAGGCAGGTGACGCCCCGCGACGCAGCTGGGCGGTGCTCGGTGAGATGGCCGAACTCGGCGAGGAATCGGTGATCGAACACGATGCCATCGGACGCCTCGCGGTGCGGCTGGATGTGGACCGGCTGGTCGTGGTCGGCACCGGACGGCCCTCCCGGGCGATGCATCAGGGCGCGGTGATGGAAGGCTCTTGGGGCGAGGAATCGGTCCTCGTTCCCGATATCGGCGCGGCGATCGCGCTGCTCGGCGATGCGGTCGAGCCGGGTGATGTGGTGCTGGTCAAGGCGTCGCAGTCGGTCGGTCTGTGGGCCGTCGCCGAGCATCTGACCGGCGATACGCGCCCGGATGGACGCAGGGGTAGCGCGGAGGCAGTGCGATGAGACAGATTCTGTTCGCGGCGGGGATCGCGCTGGCGGTGTCGATTCTCTTGACGCCCCTGCTGATCAAGATGTTCGCCAAGCAGGGCTTCGGCCAGGAGATCCGGGTCGACGGCCCGGCCAGCCATCAGGCCAAGCGCGGCACGCCGACCATGGGCGGTGTCGCCATCATCATCGGTATGTGGGCCGGCTACCTCGGCTCGCATCTGATCGGCATCGGCTACGACGCCGAAGGCCCGTCGGCCTCGGCGCTGCTGGTGCTCGGCCTGGCCACGGCACTGGGCGCGGTCGGTTTCGTCGACGACTTCATCAAGATCCGCAAGGGCCGCAATCTCGGGCTGACGGCTGCCGGTAAATACATCGGTCAGCTCACCGCGGCGGTGGTCTTCGGTGTACTGGCGTTGCAGTTCCGCGGCGACAGCGGCCTGACCCCGGCGAGCAGGCATCTGTCCTATGTCCGCGACATCACCACGGTGTCGATGGGCGTGATCGTGTTCCTCGCCTTCGTCTGCCTGCTGGTGGTGGCCTGGTCGAACGCGGTCAACCTCACCGACGGCCTCGACGGTCTGGCCGCGGGATCGATGAGCCTGGTCCTCGGCGGGTACGTGATCATCACGTTCTGGCAGTACTACCACGCCTGCGAGACCAAGCCGGAGACCGGCTGCTACAACGTGCGCGACCCGCTGGACCTGGCACTGGTGTGCGCCGCGGGTGCGGCCGCGTGCATGGGCTTCCTGTGGTGGAACGCGGCGCCGGCCAAGATCTTCATGGGCGATACCGGCTCGCTGGCGCTGGGCGGTCTGCTCGCGGGCCTGTCCATCACCACCCGCACCGAGCTGCTGATGGTGGTCATCGGCGCGCTGTTCGTCGCCGAGGCGGCGTCGGTGGTGTTGCAGGTGGCGGTGTTCCGCACCACCCGCAACCGGTTGTTCAAGATGGCGCCGTTCCATCACCATTTCGAGTTGAGCAAATGGGCGGAGACGACGGTGATCATCCGGTTCTGGTTGCTGGCCGCGATGGCCTCCGCGGTCGGACTCGGCCTGTTCTACAGCGAATACCTCTCCGCGGTCGGGTGAGCTGACAATGGTCGAACATTCTCCGCGGGCCCTGCGTTCACCGGGCCCCATGCTCGAATTCCTGCGTGGCCGTGAGGTGCTCGTGGCCGGCTGGGGCCTGTCCGGGCGCTCGCTGATCGAGCCGCTGCAGGACATCGGCGCCAAACCGGTCGTCACCGATGGCGGTGCCAAGGCGCTGGCCGAGGCCGCCGAACTCGGCCTCGAGGTCGCCACCTGCGCCGAACTCGAACACGCCGACTGGAGCCGATTCGCGCTGGTGATCACCAGTCCCGGCTGGCGCCCGGACTCGCCGGTGCTGGTGTCGGCGGTGTCGGAAGGCATTCCGGTCTGGGGCGATGTGGAGTTCGCGTGGTGGGTCGATCAGGCCCGCATCTACGGCGAAATCCGCAAATGGCTGGTGGTGACCGGAACCAACGGCAAGACCACCACCACCAACATGGTGCATTCGATCCTGCGCGCGGCCGGCATCCCCAGCGTGGCCTGCGGCAATATCGGACTGCCGATCCTGGACGCGCTGCGCCGCAATCCGGGTCCGCAGGTGCTCGCGGTGGAACTGTCGTCGTTCCAGCTGCATTGGGCGCCGTCGGTGCGGCCGGAGGCCGGGGTGGTGCTCAATGTCGCCGAGGATCACCTCGACTGGCACGGCGGGCTCGACGCCTATGCCGCGGCCAAGGCGCGGGCGCTGGTCGGCCGGGTCGGTGTGGTCGGCCTCGACGATCCGGTGGCCGCCTCGCTGGCCCGCAAATCCAAGGCCAAACGCACCGTGGGGTTCCGGGTCGGCGTTCCCGCCGACGGTGAGCTCGGCGTGGTCGACGGCAAACTGCTCGACCGCGCCTTCACCAAGGCCGCGATCCTGGCCGAGACCAAGGAGATCAGCCCGCCCGGCCCGGCCGGTGTCGCCGACGCCCTCGCCGCCGCCGCACTGACCAGGGCCATCGACGTCGCCCCGCAGTTCGTGCGCGAGGGCCTGGTCGAGCACAAGGTCGGCCCGCACCGGGCGGCGTTCGTGCGCGAGGTGGGCGGCGTCGAATTCATCGACGATTCCAAGGCGACCAATCCGCATGCCGCGCGGTCGTCGATCCTGGCGCATCCGCAGGTGGTGTGGGTGGCCGGCGGCCAGCTCAAGGGCGCAGGCGTGGAGGACCTCATCGAAGAAGTCGCCGACCGACTGGTCGGGGCCGTGCTGATCGGCACCGACGTCGAGGTGATCGCGTCCGCGTTGGCGCGACACGCGCCCGAAGTCCCCGTGGTGGAGCTGGCCTCGGGAGACTATGCAGACATGGGTGACGATGATGCGAGCAGAGCCCGCGCCGACGAGGTGATGGCACAGGCGGTGCGCGCGGCGGCCGGACTGGCGCGCCGCGGCGACACCGTGCTGCTGGCCCCGGCCGCGGCCTCGCTGGACATGTTCGCCGATTACACCCATCGTGGCCGTAGCTTCGCCGCCGCGGTGCACACCCTGGAGGACGGGGACATCGGGCGGCGGCTGTGACCCCCGCGCGGGCTCCGCGGCCGGGCACGCGCTTCGGCGTCTGGCTGGCGCGTCCGCTGGCCTCGTTCCACCTCGTCGTCACCATCGCCACCCTGCTCACCGTGCTCGGCCTGGTGATGGTGCTGTCGGCGTCGAGCGTGGAGGCCTACGCCGACGGCGGATCGGCGTATTCGCTGTTCGTCCAGCAGGCGGTGTACGCCGCGCTCGGTGCGGTGCTGTTCTATCTGGCGTTGCGGATTCCGCTGCGCCGGCTGCGTCAGCTGTCGTTCCCGGCGTTCGCGCTGTCGGTGCTCGCGCTGGTGCTGGTGTTGATTCCCGGCATCGGCGCGCAGGTCAACGGTGCCCGCCGCTGGATCGATCTCGGCGTGTTCTCGGTGCAGCCCTCGGAGATCGTCAAGTTGACGCTGGTGGTGTGGGGCGCGCATCTGCTGGCCTCGCGCCGCTCCGAGCACGCCGCGCTCAAGGACATCCTGGTGCCACTGGTGCCCGCCGGCCTGCTGGTGTGTCTGCTGATCGTGTTGCAGCCCAACCTGTCCACCACCATCGCCGTCGGCATCGTGCTCGCGGCACTGCTGTGGTTCGGTGGGCTGCCGGTGCGGCTGTTCGTGACGATCGCGATCTCCGGCGTCATCGCCGCCGGCGTGCTCGCGCTGTCGGCCGGCTACCGCTCCGACCGCATGCGCGCCTTCTTCAACCCGGGCGACGATCCGCAGGGCATCAACTATCAGGCCATGCAGGCCAAGTTCTCCCTCGCCGACGGCGGCATCTGGGGGCGCGGGCTGGGCCAGAGCCGGGCCAAATGGAACTATCTGCCCAATTCCCACAACGACTTCATCTTCGCCATCATCGGCGAGGAACTCGGCTTCCTCGGCTGCGCGCTGGTGCTCGGGCTGTTCGCGTTGTTCGTCTACACCGGACTGCGGATCGCCGCCCGCTCGGCCGACCCGTTCCTGCGGCTGCTGACCGCGACGGCGACCACCTGGATCACCGGGCAGGCGCTGATCAATATCGGCTACGTCGTCGGGCTGCTGCCGGTGACCGGCCTGCAGCTGCCACTGGTCTCGGCCGGTGGGTCCTCGCTGGCGATCACGCTGCTGATGTTCGGCATCATCGCCAATGCCGCCCGGCACGAACCGGAGGCGGTCGCGGCCTTGCACGCGGGCCAGGACGGCCGATTCAGTAGATTGCTTCGACTGCCCAAACCGGAGGTGTACGCACCGGCGAAGGCCGAGGCGGCCAGGGCAAGGTCGGCCGCTCGGGCCAAGCCGGGCCAGCGTGGCGGTCCGCCGCCGGCGCGCAGGTCACGCACCGGCGGGCAACGCGATACCGAACCGCGGCGGCGCTCGGCGCAGAGCCGCGGCACCAGCTCCGCGCGCGCGACCCGCGCCTGGGAGCCGAACTATCCGGTCACACACGCGAGAGAACGAGGAAGATCCAGGTGAGTGCAAGCCAGTCCGCGAACGAGAACACCGCGGTGAGCGGGGCGCCCCGCACCTCGGACGCGCATGGGAAGGCACTCTCGGTGGTCGTCGCCGGTGGCGGCACCGCGGGCCATATCGAACCGGCCATGGCGGTGGCCGACGCCCTGCGCCGCCTGGACCCGTCGATCCGGGTGACCGCGCTCGGCACCGCCCGCGGCCTCGAGACGACGCTGGTGCCCGAGCGCGGCTACCCGCTGGAGCTGATCCCGCCGGTGCCGCTGCCACGCAAGCTCAGCGCCGATCTGCTGCGTCTGCCCGCACGGGTGCGCGCGTCGGTGGCCGCCGCCCGTTCCGTCATCGACGCGGTCGACGCCGATGTGATCATCGGTTTCGGCGGCTATGTGGCGCTGCCGGCCTATCTGGCCGCCGGTCGCGGCGCCCTGCGGCGCCGGCGCGCGGTGCCGGTGGTGGTGCACGAGGCCAACGCCAAGGCCGGGATCGCCAATAAGGTCGGCGCGCGGGTCGCGGCCAGGGTGCTGGCCGCGGTGCCGGATTCCGGGCTGGCCGGCGCCGAGGTCATCGGCATCCCGGTGCGCTCGGCCATCACCTCGCTGGACCGGTCCGCGCTGCGCGCGCAGGCCCGCGACCACTTCGGCCTGCCGGCCGAGGGCCCGGTACTGCTGGTGTTCGGCGGATCCCAGGGGGCGCGCACCCTCAACGAGGCGGTCTCGGGTGCGGCGAAGGAGCTGGCCACCGCCGGTATCTCGGTGCTGCACGCGCACGGCCCGAAAAACACCCTGGAGTTGCCGCCGGGCACGTCGTCGGCGCCCTATGTGGCGGTGCCGTATCTTTCCCGGATGGATCTGGCCTACGCCGCCGCCGACGCGGTGGTCTGCCGCTCCGGCGCGATGACGGTCGCGGAGGTGTCCGCGGTCGGGCTGCCCGCGGTGTATGTGCCGCTGCCGCACGGCAACGGCGAGCAGGAGCTCAACGCCCGCCCCGTCGTCGCCGCGGGTGGTGGCACAATTGTGGCCGACTCCCAGCTGACGCCCTCCTACGTGATCGATGAGGTGATTGCCCTGCTCACGGACCCCGCACGGCTGACCGAGATGGGCCGCGCCGCCGCAGGTGCCGGACATCGTGACGCCGCGGACGAGGTTGCCCGCATCGCCGTCCGGGTGGCGGGCCGATGACCGGGGAAGCGAGCAGCGTCGACGCGCGGGCGGCCCTGCCGCCCCTGCTCGAACGGGTGCACATGGTCGGCATCGGCGGCGCCGGAATGTCGGGCATCGCCCGAATCCTGCTCTCCCGCGGCGGCGCGGTGTCGGGCTCGGATGCCAAGGAGAGCCGCGGTGTGCTCGCGCTGCGCGCCCGCGGCGCCCAGGTGCGCATCGGCCATGACGCCAGTGCGCTGGATCTGCTGCCCGGCGGCCCGACCGTCGTGGTGACCACCTACGCCGCGATTCCCAAGACCAATCCCGAACTGGTCGAGGCGAACCGGCGCGATATCCCGGTGCTGCTGCGCCCGGCCGTGCTGGCCTCGCTGATGAGCGGGCACCGCACGCTGCTGGTGTCGGGCACCCACGGCAAGACCTCCACCACCTCGATGCTGATCGTGGCGTTGCAGCACTGCGGCGTCGACCCCTCCTTCGCGGTGGGCGGCGAGCTCAACGAGGCGGGCACCAACGCCCACCACGGCAGCGGCGACATCTTCGTCGCCGAGGCCGACGAGAGCGACGGCTCGCTGCTGCAGTACGACCCCGACGTCGCCGTGGTCACCAATATCGAATCCGATCACCTGGACTACTTCGGCTCCGACGAGGCCTACACCCAGGTCTTCGACGATTTCGCCGATCGCCTCGGGCCCGGCGGCCTGCTGGTGGTGTGCCTCGACGACCCCGGTTCGCGGGCGCTGGCCGAGCGTATCGGTGACCGCCTGGCCGACAAGGGCGTGCGGGTCCTCGGCTACGGTTCCGGCGATCTGAGTGATGCGCCGGTGCCGGTCGGGGTCCGGTTGCACAGCTGGGAGCCGCGCGATGTCGGGGGATTGGCGCAATTCCAGCTCGACGGCGAGTCCACGCCGCGCACCCTGCGGTTGTCGGTACCCGGCAGGCATATGGCGCTCAACGCGCTGGCCGCGCTGCTGGCCGCGCGTGCCACCGGCGCCGATCTCGACGAGATCATCCAGGGCCTGGAGGGCTTCGGCGGGGTGCACCGCCGGTTCCAGTTCGTCGGCCGGGAGAACGGCGTGCGGGTCTTCGACGATTACGCCCACCATCCCACCGAGGTGCGCGCGGTGCTCGGCGCCGCCGCGGCCCTGGTCGAACAGGAAGCCGCCGACGGCGCGCGTTCACGGCGCGGCCGGGTGATCGTGGTGTTCCAGCCGCATCTCTACAGCCGCACCGCGACCTTCGCCAAGGAGTTCGGCGCCGCGCTCGGCCTGGCCGACGAGGTGGTCGTGCTCGACGTCTACGGCGCCCGCGAGGAGCCGCTGCCCGGCGTCAACGGCGCGCTGGTGGCCCAGTCGGTCACCACACCGGTGCATTACCAACCCGATATGTCCCGGGTCGGACGGCAGGTGGCGGGGCTGGCACTGCCCGGCGACGTGGTGATCACCATGGGCGCCGGCGATGTCACCATGCTCGGCAGCCAGATCCTCGACGGCCTACGCGCGCGTCCGCAGTTCGGGCGGTGAGCGCGGGTGCGGTCCGGGGCCGAGCTGTTCGGTGCGCGTCGATGGCGCCGGATCCGGCTGTGGGGATTGCCCGCGGTGTGCCTGCTGATCACCGTGATCGTCGTGGCCTGGTTCACGCCGCTGCTGTCGGTGCGGACGGTGCAGATCCAGGGGCTGTCGGCGGTGCCGGAGGACCGGGTGCGGGAGTTACTCGAGATTCCGGACGGGCAGTCGATGCTGCGCATCGATACCGCCGCCATGGCCGCGCGGGTGGCGAGCATCCCGAAGGTGGGCTCGGTGCGGGTGCAGCGCTCGTTCCCGTCGACGGTGCGGGTGACGATCACCGAGCGCGCGCCGGTGCTGTTCTATACCAGCGAACTCGGTGCGCATCTGCTCGATGCCGAGAGTGTCGAGTACGCGATCGAGCCGCCGCCGATCGGTGTGCCGGAATTGACGGCCGAGCATCCCGGCAGCGCGGACCCGGGCACCCGGGCCGCGGTCGCGGTGGTGACGGCATTGCCGCCGGCGCTGAGAGTGCAGGTGGGCGAGGTTGCGGTACGGTCGATTTCGGATATTTCGCTGCGGCTGCGCGATGGCCGCACGGTACTGTGGGGCGGGGCCGACGATGCCGAACGCAAGGTGGCGGTGGTCGGTCCGCTGCTGACCCGCCCCGGCACGGTGTTCGACGTGTCCAGCCCCGATCTGGTGACGGTAAAATGATCGAAGTCCATCGAACTCGGCGTGATACCCCTTGTGTCCGGCGAGTTTTCGGTGGCGGTCCGGGAGGCGTCCCCGCAACGGGATTCCCGCCGGGGGGCAACCGACCACGATACGACGTCCGGCGTCTCGGCACGAGCGGGATCACACAAGATTCTGATTCTCGTCTCGGCGCGCCTGCGCGCGGATCGCGTCGGCTGCGAATAGCGTTCGGCACCAGTCGGATACTTGACATAACGCCAACCCTATGGTTGAGGTTTAGGGTTTGCTCGAATCGCGGACCGCTGGGAGACACGGCCCGGCCGACGCGGCTCGGTGCCGAGCATCCGGAAACGACAGGCTTTGGATCGAAGGAAGGCGAGAGCCCATGACGCCCCCGCACAACTACCTTGCAGTGATCAAGGTCGTCGGTATCGGCGGCGGCGGCGTGAACGCCGTCAACCGGATGATCGAACAGGGACTCAAGGGAGTCGAGTTCATCGCGGTCAACACCGACGCCCAGGCGCTGCTGATGAGTGATGCCGACGTCAAGCTCGACGTCGGCCGCGAACTCACCCGTGGCCTCGGCGCCGGCGCCGATCCCGAAGTCGGCCGCAAGGCCGCCGAGGATCACAAGGACGAGATCGAAGAGGTGCTCAAGGGCGCCGACATGGTCTTCGTCACCGCGGGCGAGGGCGGTGGCACCGGTACCGGTGGCGCCCCTGTCGTCGCCAGCATCGCCCGCAAGCTCGGCGCGCTCACGATCGGTGTGGTCACCCGCCCGTTCTCCTTCGAGGGCAAGCGGCGCGGCAACCAGGCCGAAGTCGGCATCAATATGCTGCGCGAATCCTGCGACACCCTGATCGTCATCCCGAACGACCGGCTGCTGCAGCTCGGCGACGCGGCGGTGAGCCTGATGGACGCCTTCCGCTCCGCCGACGAGGTGCTGCTCAACGGTGTCCAGGGCATCACCGACCTGATCACCACCCCGGGTCTGATCAACGTCGACTTCGCCGATGTCAAGAGCGTCATGTCCGGTGCGGGCAGCGCGCTGATGGGTATCGGCTCGTCACGGGGTGAGGGCAGATCGGTGAAGGCGGCCGAGGCGGCGATCAACTCGCCGCTGCTGGAAGCCTCGATGGATGGTGCGCACGGCGTGCTGCTGTCGATCGCGGGCGGCTCGGATCTGGGTCTGTTCGAGATCAACGAGGCGGCCTCGCTGGTGCAGGAGGCCGCGCACATCGAGGCCAACATCATCTTCGGTACCGTCATCGACGATTCGCTCGGCGACGAAGTGCGCGTCACCGTCATTGCGGCGGGATTCGACGGCGGCGGACCGGCCAGGCGCACCTTCGACCCGGCCACCACCCGCGGCACCATCGGCGCGGGCCGGGCCGGCGAGATCGGCCAGAGCCGCAGCACCGAATCGAGTTCGCGTCCGGCGGAGAGCCCGGCCGCCGCCACCTCGAGCAGCGTGAGCAGGGGACCGGCGCCGAGCTACCGCGACGAACGGCCCCGTCCGGCAGCCGATCCCATCGCAAGCCACACCGGCCGTTCGCACACTCCGCCGCCGGACACCGGCGACGATGACGACGATGATGTCGACGTGCCGTCGTTCATGCGACGCTGATCACCCCCGCGCACCCGCGCTGACCGGCGCATAGGCAAGAGCCGACTAGGCTCGACGCCATGACATCGGTTTCGGTTCGCACGGTCCGGCGAGTGGTCACGACGAGGGCCGGCGGCTTCTCCGCCGCACCGTACGACTCGTTCAATCTCGGCGACCATGTCGGTGACGATCCGCAGGCCGTGCGCCGCAACCGCGAGCGGCTCGCCGAGACCATCGGCCTGCCGTCGCAGCGGCTGGTCTGGGATGGAACAGATCCACAGCCGCAATGTCGAGATCGTCGACGGACCACGCACCGAACCGGTACCGGCCACCGACGCGCTGGTGACCACCGT
>NZ_BAFY01000088.1 GCF_000308555.1 Nocardia cyriacigeorgica NBRC 100375
ATACTGCTCCCACAGCGGTTGGTCCAGGCCGTACCTGGCGCGCATCTCGGCAAGGGCGGCCGCGTCGACCGGGGTGCCGCCACCGCCGCCGTCGGCCGCGATGGCCACCGGATCGGACGGCAGCAGATACAGCACGACGAAGGAGATGGTGAATGCCGCCCACAGCACCCACACCGCGGCCACGCACCGCAGCAGCACATATCGGGTCATGATCAGCGTCCGCTCAGCCAGGTGTCGAAGAACTGCAACCGCGCCGAGGCATCGAATTTCAGGTCCTGCACCGCCGGGCCCGCCCCGATGGCCTGGGACAACTCGACGGTCGGGAGCCACAGTCCCTGGTCGAGGATCTGCTGCTGAGCTTGCCCGATCAGCGCCGCGCGGGCCTGCGGGTCCACCGCGCCGAGCTGTGCGGTGAGCACCTCGTCGAGGGCGGGGATCGGCGGGCGGACATTGAAGTTGCGGCCGTCCAGGCCGAATCCGGTGCGCAGGATGTCGCCATCGGCGCGGGTGCTGTTGTAGTACAGCGCGTCGAAATCCTTGCTGTTCTGCCGTGCGGTGTACTCGGCGTTGGAGACCAGGTCCAGCGTGAGGTCCACGCCCACCGACCGCAGCTGCTGCTGGATCAGCTCGAGGATCGCCTGATTACCGGCGAACACCTGACTGAACGTCACCGCGAATCCGAGGCGCCGGCCGTCCTTGACCCGGATGCCGTCCGCGCCGGGCACCCAGCCCGCCCGGTCGAGCCTCGCCCGCGCCGCGTCCGGGTCGAAGCCGGCGACCCAGGAAAGATCCTGGTAGCCAGGCGTTCTCGAGGCCAGCACACTGGTGGCCGGCCGGAACTGCGGCCCGAGCACGGTATCGACGAGCTCACGCCGGTCGATCGCGGTGAGCAGCGCCCGGCGCACCTCCGGGTCACGCAACGGCCCACGGGTCACATTCGGCTGGAACCCGAACGGGATACCCGGATTGGGTGTGCTCAGCACGCGGCCGCCGGTCGCCTCGATCTGCGGCGCGTCCTGGGGGAGGGCGTCGCTGGTCGCGTCGAGCTGATCCGAAGACAGCGAACCGGTCCGCACCCCCGATTCGGGCACCACGGTGAACTCGATGCGGTCGAGGTAGGCCTCGCCCTGATGGCCGAACACCGCCGAACCCCACCGGTAGCCGGGGCGTTTCACCAGGGTGGCGGAGAGGTCCTGGCGGTAGTCGGCGTAGGTGAACGGGCCCGAACCCACCGTCGCCGCACCCGCGCACCGGTCCTCGGCGGAGCGGGAGGTGGTGGCGTCGGCGAGGATACCGAGCTGCGGCGTCGAGGACGCCTGCAGGAATTGGGCATTCGGCGCGCTGAACTCCACCCGCGCCGTCAACCGATCCACCACCGTGGTCGCGACATAGCCGGTGAGGTAGCTGCTGCCCAGCGGCGCCTTGACGGCGCCGAGGGTACGCACGATCGAATCGAAGCTCTTGCGCACCGAGTCGGCGGTCAGGGGTGTGCCGTCGCTGAAGCTCACCCCGTCGGCGAGGTGGAACGTGAATGTCTTCGCGTCCGGCGCGACCTCCCAGCCGGTGGCCAGCCACGGCCGCAACTCGCCGGTCTCGGGATCTTGGTCGGTCAGCGAATCGACCACCTGCCGTGCGACGTAGATCGTCTGGTTGGTGCCGGCCTGCGCGGGATCGGCGCAGGTCGGCGGCTGCGACAGGCCGTAGCGCAGTACTCCGCCCGGCTGCGGAGGGCCCGCGTCGGCTCCCGGCGCCGTGGCCGGGGAGCCGCAGGCGGCAAGGGTGGCGGCGGCGGTGAGCACCGTGCCCGCGAATGCCGCCCTGACGGATACGGCCATGTCGTCGTCCTTTCTGACACGACCGACGAGCCCTGCGCGTCGCCGCGACGGGCGGACTGCGGACTCGACCATGTGTGCCTCCATCGGTCCCGGCAGAAGCACCCGCACCCGGCGAGGCGGGGGGTTGCTGCGACGTCGGCGAGCCAGGTCTCTCGGTCGCTCTGGATGGTGTCGCCGGACCGGACGCTGGTCGGCGTTCCGATCGGGCCGAATCATCATGCGTCGCAGGGAAACCGCAGCACAATGGTAGTAATCAGGCTGAGTTCAGCTCTTGTCCGGCGATGCGGCACGCGTGGTCCGCGGAGGTGAACACGTAGCGGCACCGGATGCGAAGGTCGTCGGCCCACGGCAGTGGATGCCGCCGAGGCGCCGGCTCCGCGACGAGGCGCGGTTCGCACTCAGGCCGGGAGTGCGCGTCCTTTCCACACGAGCGCGTCGGCTCGCCGAGCCCGGCGTGACCGGACCCAGAGCGCGAGGTAGGCGCCGACCGCGACGGGATGGGCGCATGCGGTAGCGACGTCGCCGCGGTGCGGGCGCCGACCGGTTTCCACGCAGCGCGCCACGATACGACCGGCGACGGCCGCCGCGTAACCGAGCACACCGATCCGCCGGATCTCACCGCGCCCGGTGATCGCGGCCAGCGGCGGAACCCAATACGCCAATGCGGCAACGACTCCCACCGCGAGACCACCGAGCGCCGAGCCACCGTAGGCCGACCAGAGCCACCGCGTGTACCCGGCCGCGAGCTCGGCCCCGTCGCGGTACATCCGGGTGCGGGCCATCGAACCCGCCGCCACCACCGCCGTGCGCCCGCCACGGCGCCGCACAGCCCTGGCGATATCGAGATCCTCGGTGACGCTGCCCGCCACTGCCGCGTGTCCGCCAATGGCGCGGTAGGCCGCCGCGTCGAAGACCAGGAACTGCCCACAGGCCACCGCCATCGACGGGCGCGTGCCCCGATCGGCGAGCGCCACCGGCAACGTCGTGGCCCACGACCAGCACAGCAGCGGCTGCACCAGGCGTTCGGCAGGGGAGAGGGCGAGTTGCCGAGGCCACGGCGAGACCAGCGCGAATCGCCGCGCCCGCAATTCGGTCACCGCCGCGGCAATCGCCGGAGGTTGCAGCCGCACGTCGGCATCGACGAAGACCAGCACCGTGGCACCGGTCGCCCTGGCCGCCTCGGCCAGGCGGGCACACGCGGCGGCCTTACCGGTCCAGCCCCGTTCGGGCTCGTCATCGCAGCGCAGCACCGTGATGCGCGGATCATCGCCGGCCGCCTGCCGCGCCGCCGTCTCGGTGCCATCGGTAGAACCGTCGTCCAGGATCAGCACCCGCAACCCGGGCACACCGGTCTGTGCGCGCAGGTCCGCGACCAGCAGCGGCAGCCGCTCGGCCTCCTCACGCGCGGGAACACAGACGGCCACGGTCTCGTGCACCGGCGGCCCGGACCGCAACCGGCGCATCGTCAGCAGATTTCCCACCGCACCAGCGCATCCCGTCACCGCGATCCCGGCACCGACCTGGACTGCGCGGGTGAGCAGCGACAACTCTTACCGACTACTGCGCACTTCGCGCCACCAGCGCCCGAGGTCGAAGCTCGGCTCCGGGGCATTCGGCGGCGCCGGATTGCGGTTGACGTAGGCCATCGCCGCCACCACGGCGGCCACGGCCAGGGTGATGCCGCCGACGATGCCGGCCCAGCCCGCGAACGAGCGGGTGTTGGGATCGGCGTAGCTCACCTCGGCGCGGATATTGGTGACGTCGCCGGGCGGCAGCTTCCACGACACCACCGAATCACCCTCGCGATTACCGTTGGTCTTGGCGATGCGGGCCGGGAAGGCGATGCTGAACTGCACGTCCGAGCCGTGCGGCGGCACCGATTTCAGGTCGACGCGGCCATTGAGGCTGACCAGATCACCGGTGCGCTGGAACTGCAACTGGAACATGCCCTGGGTCTGCTCCGACAGCTGCCCCAGCTGCTGCACCTCGCCGAAGTTGAGGTCGTCGAAGAACACCTGGCTGCCGACATAGCCGTCCTGACTGTAGGGCTCCACCCGCATCTTGGTGGCCAGCGTGTCCGGCGCTTTCAACTGCGGACCCTTGTCCTGCGGGTTGGCCGGGATCACCGCGGCGACGATACGGCCGGAGACCCGGTCGTTGGACGAGACACCCATCGAGGCCTGCACCCGCAGGCATCCGGCCAGCACCGGCACCAGCAGGGCCGCCAGCAGCACGGCCGCCGTCACCCGGATCCCGGGGCGGGGCGCACGCGGCGAGGGAACCGGAACGTCGGGTGTCGTGGTGTCGGGACTCGGCTGCACGGGTGACATCGTGCCAGGCGCGCGCCGCGCCACGCACGCGACACCGCGCATCGGCGGCATTGTCCCAGGTGGGTCTCGCTACCGGCTGCGCGTGGCCACCGCTTCGTCGTGGCGGCGGTGGGCATGGCGCAGCAGCTCCATCAGTTCGTCCTCCTGCCGGATCCGGCGCCGGTACTTCTCCGGCAGGGCCCGCAGCCGCTGCTCCTCGCTGCGCAGCAGCCCGAAGATCCGGTCGCGTTCGGCCTGGTCGGCGGTGTAGCCGAGGTCGAGGTAGTCGGTGGCGTGCCTGCGCGCGTTGGCCACCGCCTGCTGGGCGCGCCCGCGCGGGCTGATCACCGACACCACCACGGTGACCACCAGCACCAGCAGGATCACCAGCAGCGACGCGCCGGTACCGATCTCGCCCACGTGCACCGGTTCACCGTGGTTGATGAACGGCAGATTGTTCTCGTGCAGTGCGTGCAGGATCAGCTTGACGCCGATGAAACCGAGGATCGCCGCCAATCCGAACGACAGGTAGATGAGCCGATCGAGCAGGCCGTCGATCAGGAAATACAGCTGCCGCAACCCCATCAGCGAGAACGCGGTCACGGTGAACACCACGTAGACGTTCTGGGTGAGGCCGAAGATCGCCGGAATCGAATCGAGCGCGAACATCACGTCGGTGCCGCCGATGGCCACCATCACCAGCAGCATCGGGGTCAGCATGCGCTTGCCGTCGCGCACGGTGACCAGCTTGTCGCCGTCGTAATCGGGGGTCGTGCGAAACCATTTCTTCGCCACCCGGATCACGATGTTGTCCGCCGACCTGGTCTCGGTCTCCGCGGGCGCGAGCATGTTGCCCGCCGTCACCAGCAGCAGCACACCGAAGACGTAGAAGACCCACGCGAAGGCATTGATCAGCGAAGCGCCGAGGAAGATGAACCCGGTCCGCGCCACCAGCGAGAACACGATCCCGATCAGCAGCACCTTCTGCTGGTACTCGCGCGGAACGCGGAAGCTGCCGATGATGACGAGGAAGACGAACAGGTTGTCCACCGACAGCGCCTTCTCGGTCACATAGCCGGCGAAATACTCGGTGCCCATGGCCACGCCGCCGAAGATCAGCACCACGAACCCGAACAGCACCGCGATGCCCACATAGATCGCCGACCAGATCCCCGCCTCGCGCAGCGTGGGGGTATGCGCCTTGCGCACATGAAAGACATAGTCGAACAGCAGCAGTCCGGCGATCAGGACCAGGGTCAGGGTCCATACCGTCGTCGATACCTGCATATTCCCTCCGGATCGTGGACGACGAAGCCGATCGGGCGCCGGGGTGCGCCGCGACCGGCTCCACTCGCGCTACCGCGCCCTGGCCTGCCCGCAGCTACTGCCCCGACGGGTCCGAACCTACTCGATCCGGGGCGCGACATGGGCGAACCCGCCCCGAACTCGTCGCCGTTCAGCGAGATCCGCGAGACGCCGTCGCCACACCGCGCTCGCGCACCCATCGCACCAGCAGCGGCACGCCGAGCAGTCCCATCCCCGCGGCGCCGTACCACGCCGAGGCGGGCAGATCCAGGAACACCGCGTGCGCCAGCGCCGAACCGAGCCAGGTCCACCCGAACACCGCCACCGGCACCGCGTTCCCGCCGCGCCGCCACGGTGCCGTGCGCTCCCAGCCGGTGAGCAGCACCGCCATCACCGTCGCGACCAATAGCCAGCCCAGATAGTTGGTGAGCGGAATGTGTTCGACGCCCGGCAGTCCCGCATCGGTGACGCACCACTGCCATTGGCCGTCGGCGACCATCTGCGGGTCGAGGAACAGGTCCCAGCCGAGCGCGCCCGCGGCGGTGACCGGAACCCGCCACCACGTCCGCCGCGTGAGCAGACCCGCCACCACCCAGATCGGATACACCCCGCCGGTCCACGCCAGCGGCACCACCAGCGGCACCCCGGCCAGGGCGGGCCCCAGCCGGTCGGTGGCGTAGTCGTAGCAGCCGAACGGCATTCCGGTGGCGGTGCCGATGATCTCGGCGAGCAGTCCGGTGCCGGACAGGATCAGCAGCACGCCGGCGGCATAGCGAGGACCGCGGGTGTAGCAGGCATGACTCAATGCGGTCGCGGCCGCCAGCACCACCACCAGCACCGTCACCCGATCACGTGCGGTGCCGCCGGTGAGCGGGTAGGCGATCTGGCTGAGCACCCACAGCACCGCGAGCAGGCCGGGGACCAGCGCACCGGCAGCCGGTCGCCGGGCGAGCACCGCCACTGCGAATCCGCCTCGGCCTGCGTCGCTCGCGGGACCGGAATCCGGCTCCATCCGGCTCATCTCCGCAACAGCCGCGCCCACCGGCCCTGATCACGCAGCACCAGCCGCGCCGCGGTCCGGCCGCTGGCACCGGACACACCGCCACCGGGATGGGTCGAGGCGCCGGTCAGATACAGCCCAGGCGCTCCCGGCACCCGCTGCCCCGACAGCTCCGGCAGCGGCCGCCACAGCATCATCTGATCCAGCGACATCTCCACATGCATGACATTGCCGCCGAGCAAGCCGAGCTCACGCTCCAGATCGGCCGGTGTCTGCACGAACCGGCGCAGCACCGAGGCGGCGAAACCGGGTGCGTAGGAATCGACTTCGCCGATGATCCGGTCGGCCTCGGCCTCGGCCTCGCCGAGCCCGGCCCAGTCGCCGCCGTCGGCGAGCCGGTACGGATGCCACTGCGACCACAGCGACAGCTGATGCTCACCCGGCGCGGCGATACTCGGATCCAGCGCGCTGAAACTCATCGCCAGCACCACCGGCCGCGGCGGCAGCGCACCGGCCATCGCCGCACCGTGCGCGGCCCGCAACTGCCTGCGCTCGGAGACCAGGAACTGCAACCCGCGCGCCGACTCCCGTGCCGAACTACCGGGGTAGGCGGGCAGCGCGTTCGTCGCCGCGCGCACCACCATCCCGATACCGGGACCGACCCGGATCCGGCGGCGCCAGTGCGCCAGGGTCGCGGGGTCGAAACCCCCCGCGCCCAGCAGATCCAGTGTGGTCAGGATGTGCGTGCCCGCGACGACGGCGCGGGCACCCAGTTCCCGTCCGGACGCGGTGCGCACCCGCCAGCCGTCACCGTCGCGGCGCACCTCGGTCACCGCGTCACCGCCGCTCACCACACCGCCGTCGGAGCGCAGCCGCGCCACCAACGCCGAGGTCAACGCCCCGCTACCGCCGACCGCGCGCCCGGGCGGCAGCGTATGCATCAGTGCCGCGAACCCCACCATCGGCGCGGTCCCCGGCTCCGACATCGGCGGGCCGGATTGCGCACCGAACCACGCCAGCGAGGCCTTGAGCCGCTCGTCGTCGAACAGGCTGTCCAGCAGCGCGTCACCGGACTGCAGGAACTCGTGCGACAGCGCGCTGCCGCCCGCGCTCGCGTCCAACCCCCAGAACGAGCGCAGCAGATGCCCCGGGGTCGGACCGCCGCCGAACGCGCGCATCACCCGTGCGCTGCGCGGCCCCCATTCCCGCACGAACCGGCGATAGCCGTCGGCGTCGCGGTCGCCGCAGGCCGCGGCGATCGAGGCGCAGGTGCGGTCGAGGTCGCGATGGAACACGATGGGCGCGCGCCCGTCCGGGCCCGCGGGCGTGAAACCCCATGGATCGCAATCGATATAGCGCAGCCCGAAGCGGGTCAGCTCCAGCTCTTCGATGATGCCGGTGTGCCGGATCATGATGTGCGCCGAGGACCCGCGATCGACCAGGTGCCCCGGGAATCGCCGCACCGTCGACACCGCACCGCCGAGCACCTCGTCGCGCTCGAGCACCTCGACCCGCTGCCCGGCTCGCGCCAGATAGCAGGCCGCGACCAGCGCGTTGTGGCCGGAACCGACGACGACGATCGTCATCGCGCGCTCACAGCGGCAGCCGCCGGCCCAGGATGGCGAACTCCCTGGTGTCTCCGGCGAAGATGAAATGCCGCACCACATCGGCGAACCCGGCGCGCCGGTACAGCCGCCAGGCCCGGTTGTCCTCGGCGTCGACCTCCGGGGTCGACAGCAGCACCGCCCGCTCGGGCCGGTCCCGCAGCAGCCGCTCCAGCAGCGTCGAACCGATGCCGCGGCCCTGCGCCGACGGGTGCACATGCAGTTCGGTGAGCTCGAAGTAGTCCGACAGCAGCTCCCGTGCCGAATGCTCCGGCCAGCTCGACCGCCGCATCCCGGTGTAGACCTGCTGCTGCCACCACTGATGCGGGGCGCCCCGGTACCCGTAGCCGATGGCCACGATCGGCGAGGTGCGCACATCGAAGTAGCCGGAGTCGTCGGGGATCACCGCGGCCACGGCCTGCCAGCCCGCGCGCGAGGTGTGTTCGGTCCACATGGGCGCGCGGTGGTGTTCGGTGCCGCGCGGGTAGTCCATCGCCGCGACGTACACCGCGAGCGCGTCGTGCAACCGGGCACGCAGCGCCGTCACCGAGAGGTCGACGACGACGGGTGCAGGGGTGTGATGTGGCTTGACGGCGGTCATGGCTCTCGTGTCGTGGGGATGCTGGATGCGCGAGCGGGAAAACATGTCGGTGGTCGTCTCTATATTCAAGCTCAATTCAAACGTTCGAATACCTGTTCGGTTCGTGCGGTGCCGACCGTCCGGTCGGCCATCGGCCTCGGACCGGGGTGTGCGACTGGTGGAGGGACGGCTGATGTCTGGTCGAAACGTTCATCCGGGCCGGCCCGGGCGCGCGGGCATGCTGCTGCGCCGCGCCGACGGGCTGTTGATGGAAGCGGCGGGGGAGCACGATCCACGCGAACGTTTCCGCACCGCCTATCTGGCCGCCCTGCGCGGGGCCGGTGCCGTGCTCGCGGCCACCGGCGCCGACGCGGCACCGCGGGCGCGGTCGCGCAATGCCTGGGTGATGCTGCAACGCGCCGCCCCGGAATTCGTGATGTGGGCCGACTACTTCGGCTCCCATTCCGAGACGCGCGCGGCGCTCGAGGCGGGCCTGCCCCGCGAGATAGGCCACACCCAGGCCGACGAGTTCTACTCGCGGGTCGGCGCGTTCCTGCACGACGTGGAGGATTTGATCGCGCCGGCAGCCCGTTTGCGTGGCCCGGCGGAGCCCGAGTTCGGGATCGGTCCGCGAGTTATCGGCGAGTAGGTGGTACGGCCCTGATCGAACTCGTATCATTGGAGACAGATAGCCGCCAAGGTCGGCTATCTGTCGCCTACCCGGAGGCGACAGCCACGTCCTAGTGCCGGGGGAGGTACCGTGCCACTCTCCGAGCACGAGCAGCGCATGCTCGAACAGATCGAGAGCGCGCTCTATGCTGAGGATCCGAAGTTCGCCTCGTCCGTCCGCGGCGGACGCCTTCGTACGACCTCGAGTAGACGCAGACTCCAGGCCGCCGCCTTGTTCGTCCTCGGCCTGTTCCTACTCGTCGCAGGTATCGCCGCGCCGGTGAAGCCGGGCGGCTTCCCGATCATCAGCCTGATCGGATTCATCGTCATGTTCGGTGCCGGAGTGCTGCTGCTGCTCGGTGGCTCCAAGAAGGCCGGCGGCAGCGATCGCGGTGGCGAAGCGCCGTCGAGCGGCCCGTCCGGCCCCGGCGCCGGTGGCCGCGGGCGTCAGCGCCGGTCCGGTGGCTTCTCCGAACGCATGGAAGATCGCTTCCGCAGAAGGTTCGAGCAGGAGTAGCCTCCCGCTCGCCCGAGTTCTGACCCGAACGGCGGTGCGGTACCGGATCCCCGGTGCCGCACCGCCGTTCGTCTGTGTCCACACCCCTTGGCGTCCACGGCGTGTCGCGCCGACCGGTCGGCACGAATCGGCTCGGCCCGCCGAGCCCCACATCGCCCCACGATCGCGCCCCACCTTCCCCCACCGGCTCTCGATCCTGGGGTGTACCTGGGAGTTTGCTGGTTGTTGTCGGGGTGGGTCGGTCCGGACGCGCGCGGGGAGGTGAAGCGCCGGAAAAGTTCTTCCACCCAGTGATAGCTGGGATGACCTGCGGAATCGCCGAAGCGGGGAGCCAGATCACCCCGTGTTTCGATTGAAAGTGGGGGAAAGTGGGGTAATGTGGAGCGCGCACTACAGGAGAGGCCGTAAGGCGCTCGGCCGGAGCGAGTTCCGGCCATGCGTGATCGAGGTGGTCCGGTAGGGAGGTGTCGAGTTGTTTCTCGGTACCTACACACCTCGATTGGACGACAAAGGGCGACTCACGTTGCCTGCGAAGTTTCGAGACGATCTGGCGGGAGGGTTGATGGTCACGAAGGGGCAGGACCACAGCCTTGCCGTGTACCCCAAAGAGGAGTTCACCGCGCTCGCGCGGCGAGCCGCGGCGGCGTCTCGGAGCAACCCGCAGGCACGGGCGTTCGTCCGGGCTCTCGCGGCAGGCACGGACGAACAACGTCCGGACGCTCAGGGCCGGATCGTGCTGTCGGCGGATCATCGTCGCTACGCCAACCTGTCACGGGATTGCGTGGTGATCGGTTCGGTCGACTTCCTCGAAATATGGGACAAGCAGGCGTGGGAGTCCTACCTCGCCGAACACGAGGAGGACTACGCACAAGCGAGAGACGAGTCGCTGGGCGGGATCTTCTAGCCCGAACGAGTGCCACGCGGCCTCTGCCCGGATGCGGACCCTGACGTACTTCCCCGACGCCAGGTGCCGCTTCGGTCAGAGACCACGGGGCATTCGTCACCGACATCCGGTCCGAATCCCGCAGCATTCGCTGCTCCGCAATCCAGAGCAATCACTCACGACAGCACAACCCATCTACCCGCGGTGTTCGCCGAAAACACTGTGGAACAAGGCGACCCGATATCGGTGCGTGACGAAGCGAGGCAAGATCCGGGAGGTCGAGGTGAACCGTGAACAGCACGGCCCGCGCCATGTCCCGGTCCTGCTCCAGCGCGCCGACGAATTGCTCGGGCCCGCGCTCGGTGAGCCCGGCGCCGTCTACCTCGACGCCACCCTCGGATTGGGCGGGCACGCCGAACATTTCCTGCGCACCTACCCGCGGATCCGGCTGGTCGGGCTCGACCGCGACACCGACGCCCTCGCCCTCGCGGGCGAGCGACTGCGGCCCTACCAGGACCGAATCACCCTGGTACACACCCGATACGACGGCATCCCGGAAGCCCTCGCCGAGGCAGGGCTGCCGGCCACCGGTTCGGTCAGCGCCATCCTGATGGACCTCGGCGTCTCGTCCATGCAGCTGGACGAGACCGATCGCGGCTTCGCCTACTCGGTGGACGCACCGCTGGACATGCGGATGGATCCGACCACCGGTCCCACCGCCGCCGATGTGCTCAACACCTACAGCCACGGCGAGCTGGCCCGGATCCTGAAAACCTATGGCGAGGAACGCTTCGCCGGCCGGATCGCCAGTGAAATCGTGCGGCGCAGGCAGCAGCGGCCGTTCACCACCAGTGCCCAGCTGGTCGAACTGCTCTACGACGCCATCCCCGCCGCCACCCGCCGCACCGGCGGGCATCCGGCCAAACGCACCTTCCAGGCGCTGCGGATCGAGGTCAACGGCGAGCTGGAATCGCTGCGGGCCGCACTGCCCGCGGCGCTGAACGCGCTGCGGGTGGGCGGGCGGATCGTGGTCATGTCGTATCAGTCGCTCGAGGACCGCGTCGTCAAACACGAACTGGCACAGCGTGCGGCCTCGCGCACGCCGGTCGGCCTGCCGATGGAACTGCCGGGGATGGGTCCGGAATTCCGGTTGCTCACCCGCGGCGCCGAGCAGGCCACCGAAGCAGAGATCGAGGAGAACCCGCGTGCCGCCCCGGTGCGGATGCGCGCGGCGGAACGGATTCAGGAGGGTGCATGAGCAGGGCGACGACGACGCTCGGGCCGCCTTCCACGGGGAGACGGGAGACGACCCGCACGAGCGGGTCGGTGCCCGCGGGCAGCAGCTCGGCTGAGCACGGGAAGCGTCCCGGCCAGGCAAAAGGAGGGCGCAGCGTGAGCGTACGGACATCGACCGTCGCCGAGCCCGGGCGGATCGCCCGCCGAGTGCAGGCCGCCGAGCGGGTGAAATCCGGTGCGGCGCAACGCGCCTACGCTCGCCGCAAGCTGCGCGCCGAAGGCGCGGGCGCCCTCGATGCGGTGCTGCCGCGCGGCTCGGTCATGGCCACCCGCATCCCGTTCGTCGCGGCGATCCTCGCCCTGCTCGGATGCGGGCTCGCGCTCACCCTGTTGCTCACCACCCGCGCCGCCGAGGACAGCTACCTGCTCAGCGATGCCAGGAAGCTGAACCAGACCCTCGCCGACGAGCGGGCGGCCCTGCAGCGGGAAGTGGAGGCCGCCGACTCGGCGCCCGAACTCGCCGCGCGGGCCAGGGAGCTGGGCATGATCCCGGCCAAGGACCCGGCGCGCCTGGTGGTCGCGCCCGACGGCAGCATCATCGTCATCGGCGACCCGAAGCCCGCCGAGGGCGCACCGGTGCCGCCGCTGAACCCGCCGCCCACTCGCGCCGCGGACCGCCCGGGTGCGCCGCAGAGCCACGGCGAGCGAGTCGTCCCGGTGACATCGACGCCCCGCGCTCCGGCCGAACGCCCGGGCGGGGCTCAGATCAACGCCGCCCCGCCGGTGGGCGCCGGGTTGACGCCTGGGGCACCCGCCCCCGCGCCGGACCCTGCGCCCGCCGCAGGCCCGGCGCCCGCTGGCGCACCGGCCCCCGCTCCCGGCGCGGCACCTGCTCCGGCTCCGGCAGGAGCCCCTGCTCCCGCGCCCGCCGATCCGGCGGTGGCCCAACCGCCTGCACCGGCGGCCGGTCCAGCGCCCGCACCGGCTCCACCGGCCGAAGCCGCGCCGGCCCCGGTGGACGGAGCG
>NZ_BAFY01000087.1 GCF_000308555.1 Nocardia cyriacigeorgica NBRC 100375
GAGCACGCCCGGCGCCCCTTCCTCGGCGACGACGATGTGCACGCCGGCGATCCGCTCGCCGTCGTGGTCGAGCCGGTCGGCGGGTTTGGCGGTGACGAACACCCGGTCGTCGATCACCCACCAGGTGCCGGGCACGCCGGGCAACTGTTCGGGCCGGTCGGTGAGCCAGTGCAGCGCGGTGAGGCCGAGGAAGCCGAGCGGGTCGCGCAGGGCGTCTTCGCGTTCGGCGTGCCAGGTAGCCCAGTCGGTGGCGAAGGAGGTGAGGCTGGTGGTCATCGGAAGTCTCCTCGGTGTGGTGTGCGGGCGGGGTCGAGCGTCGTCATGACGGGAGGTCGGATGGGACCGGCAGGCGCAGGGCGAGCGACGGTTTCGGGATGGCAGCGAGCAGCTCGCGGGTGTAGTCGTGCTGCGGGTTGTCGAAAATGTCCGCGGTGGTACCGGTTTCGACGATGCGCCCGTACCGCATCACCGCGACCCGGTCGCTGATGCGGCGCACCACCGCCAGGTCGTGGGAGATGAACAGGTAGCTCAGTCGCAGCTGCCGTTGCAGATCGTCGAGCAGTTCCAGGATCTGGGCCTGCACCGAGGCATCGAGCGCGGAGACCGGTTCGTCGAGCACCAGCAGCTCCGGCCGCAGCGCCAAGGCCCGCGCGATCGCCACCCGCTGACGTTGCCCGCCGGACAGTTCGGCCGGCCGCCGCCGCGCGTACCCGGCCGGCAGCGCCACCTGCTCGAGCAGTTCGGCCACCCGCTGCGCCCTGGCCTTGCGGTTGCCGATGCCGTAGGCGCGCAACGGCTCCTCGATCACCGGCCCGACGCGCAGCCGCGGGTCCAGCGACGAGTAGGGATTCTGGTAGACGATCTGGAATCGGCGCCGCAGCGCCCGCAGCTGCCCGGCGCGGGCGCGGGTCAACGGCTCGCCGTCGAAGACGACCTCGCCGCGATCGGGGTCGGTCAGCCGGACCGCGATGCGCGCGGTGGTCGACTTACCCGAGCCCGATTCGCCGACCAGCGCCAGCGTTTCGCCGCGACCGAGTTCGAATCCGACCCCGGCCACCGCGGTGACGGTGCTACCGGCACCGGCGCGAAACAACTTGTGCACCTCGCGGACGGTGAGCAGCGGGCCGCCATCGAGCACGGTGGCCGGTCGCACCACCCGGTCGGCGGCGAGAGCGGGCGCGGCGGCCAGCAGCCGGCGTGTGTACGGATGCCGCGGATCGCCGAGAACCTCGGCGGTGCGCCCGGATTCGACGACGGCGCCGTTGCGTAGCACCACCAGCCGGTCCGCGCGTTCGGCGGCCATCGCGAGATCGTGAGTGATCAACAGCACGGCGGTCCCGCGCGCGGCGATGCGTTCGGCCAGCCGGTCCAGGACCCGGCGGGCGACGGTGGCGTCCAGGGCACTGGTCGGTTCGTCGGCGATGATCAGATCCGGGCCGCAGGCCAGGGCGATGGCGATCAGCACGCGCTGACGTTGCCCGCCGGACAGCTCGTGCGGGTACTGGGTGGCCCGCAACTGCGGCCGATCCAGCCCCACCTCCGCCAGCAGGGCCGTCGCCCGCTCCAGCGCACCGCGACGGTCGTCGAGCCGGTGCACCCGCAGCGCCTCGGCCACCTGATCGCCGATGCGGCGCACCGGATTGAGCGACAGCCCGGGATCCTGCGGCACGAACCCGACCTGGAGCCCGCGCAACCGGCGCAGAGCGTGCTCGGATGCGTAATCCACCGGCTGGCCGGCGAAAGTCACGGTGCCGTCGGCGATGTCGGCGGTCGCGCCGAGCAGCCCGATCACCGCATGTGCCAGCGTCGATTTGCCCGAACCGGATTCGCCCACGAGCGCCACGACCTCACCTCGGCGGACCGTGAGAGAGACACCGTCGACAGCGGTGACCGGCCCGTCGCCGGTGCGGTAGCGCACCCGCAATCGTTCGACCCGTAGGAGTTCCTCGGCCTCGACCGGCGGTTCATTCTCGTCGGCGGGCGACAGGACGTCGACGGCGGCGTTGTCGCTCATCGGTGTGCACTCCTCGTGACGGCGCGACCCACGCGCTGGGCGGACAGGACGACGGCGATGATCACCAGGCCGGGCAGCGTCGTCAGCCACCAGGCGGTGGCCAGATAGTTGCGGCCCTCCGAGATCAGCGATCCCCATTCGGGGGTGGGCGGTGCGGTGCCGTAGCCGAGGAAGCTCAGCGCCGATACTGCGAGCACCGCCATACCGAACTCGACGGCGGCGAGCGCCAGCACCGGTGGATAGGAATTGGGCAGGATGTGCCGGGCCAGCACCGTGTACCAGCGCACCCCCGACGCGCGCGCCGCCTCCACATACGCCGCCCGGCGCACCCGCAGCACCTCCGAACGCATCACTCTGGCGAAATTGGCGATCAGCGAAACACCCACGGCGACAGCCACATTGCGGGTGCCGAAGCCGAGGGCGGTCACCAGAGCCAGCGACAGCAGCAGCGCAGGAACCGACAGCAGCACATCGACCACCCGCATCACGACCATGTCCACCACGCCGCCGAGCGCGCCGGCGAGCAAACCGAGCAGCGTGCCCGCCACCAGGGCGATGGCGACCGCCGTCAGGGTGGCGGTGAGCGACAGACCCGCGCCGTGCACCATCCGCGTGTAGAGATCGCGGCCGAGATTGTCGGTACCGAACCAGTGCTCGGCGCTCGGCGGCTGGAATTTCTGCGCCGGAACACCTTTCAATGGGTCGCCGCCGGCGAACACCGACGGTGCCAGCGCCCACCCGACGACCAGCACGATCACCGCGCTCGCCGGAATCAGCGCCGCAGTGCCGCGCAACCGTTTCCCTATCCGGTGCCGACGTGGCCGCTCCTTGCGTTCCTCCGCCACGGCGGTCGTCGTCTCCGGCCGTTCGAGAAGCTCAAGCGACATCGGTGGCCTCCCGGCGCTCACTCGGGCGCACAGAGCGCCCGGTACGACCCGAACCGCCGGCGATCCGCGGATCCAGCACCGGATACAGCAGATCCACGGCGAGGTTGACGATGACGAAGGCCAGCGCGCTCACCAGCACGATGCCCTGCACCACCGGAATGTCCTGGGCCAGTACCGACGTCTGGGTGAGCCGTCCAAGCCCAGGCCGGGCGAACACCGTCTCCACCACCACCGAACCGGCGAGCATGTTCCCCACCAGCACACCGGCGATGGTGAACGCCGGCACGCTCGCCAACCGGGCCACGTGCCTGCGCTGCACCCACCAGCGCGAAGCGCCCTTGGCCAGCGCGACCTCGGTGAAGGGCTGTCGCCAGGTCGATTCCAGCCCCGCGGCCAGCACCTGCGCGATCACCGCCCCGATCGGGATGGCCAGCGTCACCGCTGGCAGCACCAGCCCACCGAAGGCGGGCGCCAGCTGCCAGCGGAAGGAGAACAGCTGCAACAGGATCAGCGCGGTCCAGAACGTCGGCATCGATACCCCGACCGGTGGCAACGCGGCGAGTGCCGACCGCAGCCACGGCCTGCGGGTGTAGGTGGCGGCGAACGCCAGCGCGCAGCCGCCGGCCGCGGCGAACAGCAAGGCAAGCCCGGTCAGCGCGAGCGTCGAGGGCAGGGCGTCGGTGATTGCCTCGGCCACCGGCTGTCCGGTGGCGATGGAGCGCCCGATATCGCCGCGCACCGCATGCGACAGCGAACTCAG
>NZ_BAFY01000086.1 GCF_000308555.1 Nocardia cyriacigeorgica NBRC 100375
AGCAGTCGCTGGAGCTGGCGTTCCTGGTCGCGGAGATGCTGCGCTGAGCTGATCCCCGGTCATTCCGCTCGCCCGGCCGGCGCGTCGTCGGCGCCGCCCGGGCGAGCGGAGGATCAGCGGGGCTCGATCAGAACGGTTCGGCGGCGGCCCGGCGCAGCACCTCACGGGCCAGCGGGCCGTGCAGCGCCTCTACCGGCTTACCGGGCAGCGAATCATCGTCGGTGAAGATCCATTCCAGGATCTCCTCGTCGGTGTACTTGGCATCACGCATGACGGTGATCAGGCCGGGCAGGAACCTGATGACATTGCCGTCCTTGTCGAAGAAGATCTCCGGCACGCCGGCCACGCCGTCACGGCGCACGGCCAGGAGTTGATGGTCGCGCAGCATCTGATGCACCCTGGTCACCACGATGCCGAGCCGTTCTGCCACGTCGGGAAGTGACAACAGGGTCACCGAGGCGGGCAGAACATCGTCACTGCAGGGAAATGCGCTCACCCGGATAACGGTAGACGTTGCCGCCGACCACGTCGTGAGACACCCGGGGGCGTTCGGTCGATACCATCGTGGAGGCCGCAGAGCGCGGCTGCTCTTGTCGCGCGCAGCGAGGGGTGGAGAGGGTTTGTGAAAGCCGGAGGACATCAATTGATCGGCCACATGCTGGAAGGGCGTTACCGCATCGATGCGCCGATCGCTCGGGGTGGGATGTCCATGGTGTTCCGCGGCGAGGACACCCGTCTGGATCGCCCGGTCGCGATCAAGGTGATGGATCCCAAATTCGCCGGTGATCCGCAGTTTCTGTCCCGTTTCGAATTCGAGGCCCGCGCGGTCGCCAAGCTGAAACATCCGTCGCTGGTCGCGGTGTACGACCAGGGCGTCGACGGCGATCATCCGTTCCTGATCATGGAGCTGGTCGAGGGCGGCACGCTGCGCGAGCTGCTGCGCGAACGCGGGCCGATGCCGCCACATGCGGTACGCGCGGTGGCCGAGCCGGTGCTCGCGGCCATCGGGGTCGCGCATTCGGCGGGGCTGGTGCATCGCGACATCAAGCCGGAGAACGTGCTGATCTCCGATTCCGGTGAGGTCAAGATCGCCGACTTCGGCCTGGTGCGCGCGGTGGCCGCGGCCAACACCACCTCCGCCAGCGTCATCCTCGGCACCGCCGCGTATCTGTCGCCGGAGCAGGTCACCTCCGGTACCGCCGACGCGCGCAGCGACGTGTACTCCTTCGGCATCCTGATCTTCGAACTGCTCACCGGGAAAGTACCGTTCACCGGCGACACCTCGCTGTCGGTCGCCTATCAGCGCATCGAGAAGGATGTGCCGAGCCCGAGCCAGTTCATCGCCGGTGTGCCGCCGGAGTTCGACGCGCTCATCGCCCGCGCCACCGCCCGCGAACCTGCCCACCGGTTCGCCGACGCCAACGAGATGGTCGCCGAACTGCGTGCGATCAGCGCATCGCTGGAGCTGCCCGCCTACCGCGTGCCCGCGCCGCAGGAATCGGCCGAACACCTGAGCTCGACCTACCGGGCGGTCCCCGGCGCGAACGGTCCACGCCCGCCCGAGCCGCGCCCGCATCCCGTGGCACAGCCCCAGCACACCAGGGTGGTCACGGCACAGCGGCCGCGCACCGAGTTCGCCGCCGCACCCGCGCCGCCGCAGCACGTGCGCCCGCATCCGGGGCCCGCGCCGGCCTTCGCCGGTGACCGCGATAATTCCCGCCGGACCGCCGCGGTCTGGATCGCCATTGTCGCGGTGCTGACCCTGCTGGTCGGTGTCGGTGGTTGGTGGCTCGGGGTCGGCCGGTTCGAGGCGGTGCCGAGCATCGCCGGGATGGACGTGGAGAAGGCCACGGCGGTGCTCAGCAACGCCGGATTCGAGACCACCACCCGGCAGAAGGCCTCCGACACCATCCCGGTGGGGGGAGTGGTGGGCAGCGACCCGTCGGCCGGATCCCGGGTCACCAAGGGCTCGACCGTCGCGGTGCTGATCTCCAGCGGGAAGCCGCAGGTGCCCGAGGTGGCCCCGGGCGCGGACATCTCCGAGGTGAATCAGCTGATCCGCGATCAGGGCCTGCAACCGGTGGACGCCGGTGAGGCGCCGAGCTCGGCGCCCGAGGGGACACTCGCCAAGGTCGATCCCGCACCGGGCACGGTGCTGCCGATGGGTGCGCACGTGAAGGTGTACACCAGCAAGGGCTCACAGCCGGTGACGCTGCCCGACCTGCGCGGCAAGACCACCGAAGAAGCCCAGCAGATGCTCACCGACCTCGGCATCACGGTGAGCGGGAACCGTCCGCAGTTCGACCGCAGCGTGGCCGCCGGAGACGTCGTCGGTACCGATCCCGCGGCCGGAACCACCGTCGAATCCGGCTCGTCGGTGGTGCTGCTGGTCTCCGACGCGGTGAAGATGCCCGAGGTGCTCGGCAAGTCGGTCGCCGAAGCCCGTGACGTGCTCGAGGGCCTCGGTCTCACGGTGCAGGTCCGCCAGCTGGCGCCGCTGGACTCCTCGGTGGTGGTCTCCCAGACTCCCGCGATGAACGCCAACGTCCAGGCGGGCGCCACCGTCACCATCGTCGCGCTGCCCTGAACCCTCGGTCCGGCCTTGCCCGAAACGCGGCGCGGGCGCATTGTGATGTACCGAGTAGGGCCGGGGATGGTTCGAGGAGGAAATGGCCGATGGTGCGTGGCACCGTGCGATGGTTCGACCGCGAGAAAGGGTTCGGGTTCATCGCCCGTCCCGGTGGCGCGGATGTGTTCGTCGAGTACTCGGTGATCCTCGGCGAGGGTTTCCGGTCGCTGGAAGCCGGTCAGGAAGTCGAATTCGACGTGGAGGAGGCGCGCCGGGGACCCGAGGCGCGCGCGGTGCGGCCGGTGTAGGGACCGCTCAGCGCCCGGTCAGGTACGCGCCCGCGGCCACGCGCAGCTTGCGGCGCATCGGCACCACGGCGCGCCGGTCGAAGACGGCGTAGTCACCGTCCTCGATCTGTTCCAGGATCGCGCCGTACAGGGTGGCGGCGGTGCGGATCGCCGGGCGTACCCGCGGTGCCAGCAGTTCGATGCTGGGTGCGGCGGTGCGGTAGAGATCCCGGTTGACGGCGATGAGGTGGGCCAGTGCGCGCCGCACCCGTCGATCGGTGCGACCGGTGCGCCGGCACTCGGCCAGGAGTTCGTCATCCACCCCGAAGGCCGCGAGCTCGTCGGCGGGCAGGTAGACCCGGCCCCGATCGAGATCCTCGCCGATATCGCGCAGGAAATTGGTGAGCTGGAAGGCATTGCCCAATGCGGCGGCCGCCGGTTCGGCGTCGGTGACCGGGACGACGGTGCCGAGCACCGGTAGCAGTTGCAGCCCGATCGCCGCCGCCGATCCCCGCATGTACTCGTTCAGCTCGGCCATGTCGGCGTACCGGTTCCGGTACTGCGGGGCCGACGGGATATCCATCCGCATGGAGTGCAGAAATGTCCAGAAGTGTTCGGCCGCAATGCCGTAACACTGGATGGTGTCGGTGACCGCGAGCAGGATCGCGTCGCGGCGGCGATCGGTTGCGCCGAGCGCCGGGACGGCTGCCGCCGCCGGAATCAGTGCGATCCGGAGCCGATCCTCGATGAGATCGATCCGGGCGGTGAGCATGTCGTCCGCAGGCGTGGCCGATGACAGCGGTGCTGATGTGGCCGGCCCGTTGTCGACGATGTCGTCCACCATCCGAGCGAACGCGTACAGCGCGTGCACCGCGCGACGCTGCGGGGCCGACAGCAGCCGGGTCGCCAGGAAGTAGGTGCGGCCGTGTTCGGCGGCGATGTGGCGGCACAGCCGGTAGGCCTCGGCGAGTTCCGTCGCATCGGCGGGCCGCGGTCGATCGGCCCGAGGCCCGGCAGCGGTGAGGTCGATGCCGCTCTCAGCGCCGGTCATGGATGACGGGATCGGCCGGCGAGGGGACCGCCGGGCCCGCGACCGTGCGAGTGCTGCGCAGCCGCAGCGGATCGACCGTGCGCAGCGACAGCGCCGCCACCACCGCGGCGAAGGTCGCCGCGGCCACATGCCAGAAGTTGTACAGCCCGATCGAGCCGCCGGGCTGGAAGACCAGCATCAACCAGGTGCACAGCCCCACCAGCACCATGAGCGTGCGGGTGGACAGCGCGAACGCGGCGGCCAGCGCCAGCGGCCACGAGTAGTACCAGGGCAGCGCGGCCGGGGACAGGATGACGATGGCGACGAAGGCGATCAGGATGCCGAGCACGGCCTCGCGTTCGCTGTGCCGGAAGCGCCACCAGGTCCAGGCCAGGATCGCCACCAGCGCCGCGGCGCACAACGCGCGGGTCACGGTGAGCACCGGGTCGAAGGGCAGCGGGCCGATCCAGGTCATGCCGTGCGCCATGATGGTCGGCAGCGACAGCCAGTTGATGATCTTCTTCGAGCCCGACAGCGCCGTCAGCCAGCCGATGCCGACGCCGGCGGCCGCCGACGCGAGGGCGAACACCACCGCGAATACGCTCAGCCCGAGTCCGGCGATCTTGGCGAACAACAGGGCCGGATGCGGCAAGGTGCCGCCGGACTCCTTGTCCTGGGCGGCGCGCCGTTCGCGTTCGTGCAACATCCAGATCCACACCAGGAACGGCAGCGCGACACCGGCGGTGGCCTTGATGGCGACCGCGATCGCCACGACGACGATGCCGAGCACGTGCCTGCGCTCGAGCACCAGGGCGATACCGGCACACATCAGCCCGACCATCAGCAGCTCGTTGTGCACGCCGCCGATGAGGTGGATCAGCACCAGCGGGTTGAGCACGGCCAGCCACAGCGCGACGGTGGGTTTGCCGCCGAGATGCTTGGTCAGGTACGGGATGGCCCACATCATCAGCGCGAGGCCGGGCAGCATCACCAGCCGCAGCGCGATGGTCCCCGCGACGACGTTGTCGTCGGTGATGGTGGTGATCGCGCGCCCGATCAGCAGGAAGATCGGACCGTAGGGCGCGGTGGTGGTGGTCCACACGGTGCTGACGTTGTCCAGTAGCACACCGGGGTTGGCGACCGGACCCACCTTGTACGGGTCGAAACCGTCGCGCAGCAGCGCACCCTGCGCCAGATAGGAGTACGCGTCCTGGCTGAACATCGGCACCGCGAACAGCATGGGCGCGACCCAGATGCAGACGATCGCGCGCAGCTCGTTCAGCGTGACGCCCGCGCCGGAGTAGTTGCCGCGACCGAGCGTGGCCCGGCCGAGCCGCACCCAGGCGGTGATCATCATCAGCACGCCGATCCAGACGAAGATCGTCGACAGCGCGTAGCCGTGCCCGAACCGCAGCCACGACAGGTGCATCGCTTCCAGCAGCGGATCGCGTTTGCGCACCGCGCCGGCGCCGAAACCGCCGAAGGTGATCATGACCGCGCCGACCAGGCCCAGCAGTGCCGCATGTCCCTCGGGGCTGCGGGCGAAGTCGGCGGAGGTGCGTAGCCACGTCAGCAGCGTCTGCGGGCTGTCCGCGGCCGGTGCGGTTGGTGGTTTTCGGGATCGAGCCGCGGGTGTCGGGGACACGGTGGCCTGCGCCGGGGTAGTCACGTGGGCAGTCGTTTCCGGGGGTGGCATGTGGTGTCGTTCCCCCCGGGTTGGTCGGCGGTCGCAACCGCGAGCTGATAGGTCGGCGCTTAGTTTACGGCTTGTTCGCGCGGGGCTGTCCCGATGGTGCGCGGGGTTTCGTCTTCGCGCCGTTCCGGTGTCCCGATTATCCGGTTTGCCGCGAGTTTTCCCGACAGCAGCGCCGTCGGTACCCCGACGCCCGGCGTAGTGCCGCAACCTGCGATAACCACGTTGTCGCTGCCGCGGGGCAGATTACCCGGCCGGAACGGGCCGGTCTGGCGGAAAAGATGGGCCGCGGAGAACGGCGTGCCACTGAGCATGCCCTGCTCGAGCCAGGTCTGCGGGGTGTCGAGGTGGTCGAGCCGGAAGTGTTCGGCGATGCCGCGATAGCCGCGCTGCTCGAGCACGCCGAGTAGCTCGCGCAGGTAGGCCGGGCCGAGCATGGTCCAGTCCAGCGGCGCCGAATCCAGGTTCGGGCACGGTGCCAGCAGGGAGAACGGCTCGTACCGGCCGTCGGCGCGGTCGAGGTACAGGCCGGGATCGGAAAGCGCGGGTCTGGTCAGCAGCAGCGAGGGGTCGCTCATCAACCGGCCGCCGCGCGGTGCGGCGATCTCGGCGAAGGTGCGGTGCCAGGCGGCGCCGAAGTCGATGGTGTGGTGGGCCTGGATCGGCCAGCGTGCGGCGACGTCGGCCGGGATGGTGCCGTGTGCGACCACTGCCGACGGTGAGGCGCGCAGCCCGCGCCTGCGGCGCAGTCCGAAGCGGTCGATATCGCCCAGGTCGGCGGTGACGACCACCGCGTCGCAGTCGCGGGCCGTGCCGTCGGCCAGCCGGATCCGCCGGGCCCGGCGGCCGTCGTAGTCGATGCCGGTGACCTCGGCGCCGAGTTCCAGCCGTCCACCGGCGGCGACCAGCGCCTGCGCCATCGCCTCGGCGACCGCGCGCATCCCGCCTTCGGGGAAATAGACCCCGAGCGAGGTGTCCATATGCGGGATCGCCCCGTAGACGGCCAGCGCCCGGTCCGGCGGCAGGCCGGCATACAGCGCCTGGAAGGTGAACAGTCTGGTCAGCCGCGGGTCCCGGAGGAATCCCCGCACCCGTGGCCCGAGCCGCCCGAAGCCGCCGAGGCGCACCAGCTCGATCAGCGCGGCGCGTTTGCCCGGCAACCGCACCATGTCCAGCGGCGAGTCGAAGTTGGTGTCCATGAACTCGCCGAATTCGGCGCGGTAGATCCGGGCCAGCCATTCGCGCAGCCCGCGGTAACGCTGGGCCTCGCCGGGGCCGCAGGTCCGCGCTACTTCCGCCGCCATCTCGTCCGGGTCGGCGAATACCCGGATGTCGGAGCCGTCGGCGAAGCGCGCGTGATACGACGGGGCGAGTTTGCGGATGCGCAGCGGCGAGGCGAGCGAGGCGCGGTCGTGCCCGACGGCGGCCAGCGCGTCATCGATCAACTCAGGCAGGGTCAACACTGTTGCGCCCGAATCGATCTCGTAGTCGTCGAAGCGGTAGCGGCCTACTCGCCCGCCGACGTGGTCGGCCCGCTCCAGCACGGTGACCTGCCGTCCGGCGCCGGCGAGGTACAGCGCCGCGGCCAGCCCGGACAGTCCGGCGCCGATGACGACGACCCGATCGGTCGGTCCGGTCACGGTCCTCATCGGCGCGACCTCCGCGCGCGGCCTGCGCAGAAGAGGGCCTCGCACGCGTGGGTGCGCAGCGTGGCGCACCCGGGGAGCTGCCCGCTCATGCCGTGCGGCGGGTGGCGGCCAGCGCCATCGCGTGCAGGTGGTCCTTGGCGGCGGGGGTGGCGGAGCTGGTGTCGATGGCGGCCAGCGCACGCTCGGTGAGTTCGGCGATGCGGGCTTCGACCGCGTCGACGGCACCGAGGCGCACCAGCACCTCACGCAGCTGATCGACGTCCTCGCCGCTGAGATCGGTGCCGACCTTGGTGCGCAGCAGCTCGGCGGCGGCCGGGTCGGCCTTGTCGCCACGGGCCAGCGCCTCGGCGATGAGCACCGTGCGCTTGCCCTCGCGCAGGTCGTCGCCGGAGGGCTTGCCGGTGACCGAGGGATCGCCGAAGACGCCGAGCAGGTCGTCGCGCAGCTGGAACGCGATGCCGATATCGGTACCGAAGTCGCGGTAGGAGCGCACCAGCTCGGGCCCGGCGTCGGCGAGGGCGGCGCCCAGGTGCAGCGGCCGTTCGACGGTGTAGGCGGCCGTCTTGTACCGGTTGATCCGCAGGGCGGCGGCCACCGATTCGTCGCCGCTGGCCTCGCCGTGGATGTCGAGCAGCTGCCCGCCGAGCACCTCGGTGCGCATCTTCGCCCAGACGGTGGCGAAGCGGGCGACCGCCCGCGGGTCGAGCCCGGAGGCGTGCACCATGTCATCGGCCCAGGCCAGGGCCAGATCGCCGATCAGGATGGCCACGCCGGTACCGAAGCGGGGCGCGTCGCCGGCCCAGCCGCGATCGCGGTGGCGCTGCTCGAAGTCGACGTGCACGGTGGGGAAGCGGCGCCGGGTACGGGAGGCGTCGATGATGTCGTCGTGGATGAGCGCGCAGGCCTGCACCAGCTCCAGCGCGGCGCAGGCATTGAGCACGGCGGGCGCGTCCGGTCCGTCGGGGTCGCCGCCGGCGCCGAGCCAGCCGGTCCAGGCGAAGCCGGGCCTGGTGCGTTTGCCGCCGCGCAGCACGAACGATTCCAGGGCTTCGGCGGCGTCGACGAAGATCGGCCCCAGCTCGCCGACGGTCTCGCGACGGGTGGCGAAGAACGAGGTCAGCGCCTGTTCCACGGCGGCGGCGAAGGCGGGCGTCCCAGGGGTCGCCGAGGTCGGGCTCGGCCTGGTCGGGGTACCGGGTCCGGCGGACAGGATGACCTCCAAGGATGTCCGGGGAAGGGGTCGGCTCGGCGGATGCTGCCCGGCGCGCCGCTGCCGGCGGCCACGGCGGTGCACCCGCTCATGGTTCGAACAATACGCGTCCGGTCCGACGACGCTCCGGCCCGCAGGCCGCTCACCTCTACACTGAACCGGTGACTTTCGACAACGTGCGGGGACGTTCGACCCCTGGCCGGCCGTCCTCGACGCCACCGATCGTCTCGGGGACGCCGTCGGTCGTGCAGAGTTTGCGGCTGCACTCGAGCCGAGCGGTGCCCTTCTCTGTCGAGTTCAACCCGCCCCGTGACGCTGCCGGTGAGGCCCGGCTGTGGCGCGCGGTGCGCACCTTCGAACGCATGCATCCGGCCTTCGTGTCGATGACCTATGGCGCGGGCGGGTCCACCAAGGACCGCACCGTGCGGGTGACCGGTGAGCTGGCGGGGGAGACCACGCTGCTGCCGGTCGCCCACCTCACCGCGGTCGGGCACAGCGTGGCGGAGCTGCGGTCACTGGTCGGCGCCTACGCCGACTCCGGTATCCGCAATATCCTCGTGCTGCGCGGTGATCCGCCGGGCGATCCGCTCGGGGAATGGCACAAGCACCCCGAGGGCGTCGAATACGCCGAGGAACTGGTGCGCATCGTGCGCGATCTCGGTGATTTCCATGTCGGGGTCGCCTCGTTCCCGCAGGGCCATCACCGCTCGCCCGACCTGGACCACGACACCCGATTCCTCGCGGCGAAACTGCGTGCGGGCGCGGAGTATTCGATCACTCAGATGTTCTTCGACGTCGATCACTATCTGCGGCTGCGTGATCGGCTGATCGCCATGGATCCGGTCGAGGGTGCCAAGCCGATCATTCCCGAGCTGATGCCGATCACCTCGCTGCGCACCGTCAAGCGGGCCGAGGAGCTGTGCGGCAGGCCGCTGCCGCGTGCGGTGATCGAGCGGCTGGAGCGGGCCGCGGGCAGCGGCCCCGAGGAGGACGCGGCCGCGGTGCGCGCGGTGGGCATCGAGATCGCCACCGAGATGGCGCAGCGGCTCATCGACGAGGGCGCGCCGTGCCTGCATTTCATCACCCTGAACTTCGCCAAGGCGACCGGCGAGGTGCTCACCAACCTCGGCTACGGCGTCACGGCCGCGCCGATCAGCGCCTGAGCGGTAGACGTAGGCGGGCCGACGGCGTGTGCGCCGGCCACGGCAAGGGCCCGGTCGGTGCGTGCCCGATCAGGCGGCCCGCACCGACCGCAGCCCCCACGCCTCGGCGAGCAGCCGATGTGATTCCAGCCGGTCGCGGTGATCGTGGGTGATCCCGGTGATCAGCAGTTCGTCCGCACCGCTGACCCGCTGGAGCGCGGCCAGCCGCCGCACCACGGTGTCCGGTGAGCCGACCAGCTGGGTGGCCAGCCGGTCCTCGACCAGCCTGCGCTGGTCGGGGGTGAGCGGGGTCAGCGTCGCCGGATCGGCGAAATCGGCGGCACCCGACCCGCTGCGGATGCTGTGCACCCAGTGCCCGTACGGCGCGGCCAGGCGTTCGGCGGTGGCGTCGTCGGCGGCGACCACCACATCCGCCGACACCACCACATACGGCTCGGCCAGCAGCTGCGACGGCCGGAAGGCCGCGCGGTAGGCCGCCACCGCGTCCAGCGCGGTACCGGGGGAAACGTGGTAGGCGGCCGCGAACGGCAGCCCGAGCCAGCCCGCCAGCTCCGCACTGGCCCCGGCCGTGCTCCCGAACACCCACAGCTGCACTTGCGCGCCCTCACCCGGCACCGCGTGCAAGGCGATGCCCTCGGCGTCGACGTAGCTGCCGTCCAGCAGGGCCCGGATCTCGGCCACCTGGTCGGCGAACTCCGCCGGTTGCGCGCCCTGCTGGTACAGGGCTCGTTGTCCGGCAAGGAACTTCGACGGATCGGCGATGCGCAGTGGATCGAACGGCGGCGGGATCACCACGCCGTCGCGCACCTCGGTGCGGCCGCGCACGGTGTCGTCCAGCGGCCGGACGTTGCGGGCCCGCACCGATTCGGCGCCGTATTGCCTGGTGCGGTGCCCGGAGCGGCCGAGCCCGAGATCGAGCCGTCCCGGATGCAGCGCGTCGATGGTGCCGAAGGCCTCGACGATGGAGATGGAGGTGTGATAGCCGACCTGCACCGCCGCCGAGCCCACCCGGATCCGCGAGGTGGCGGCCGCGACCTGCCCGATCAGGGTGATCGAGGCCGAACTGGCCACCCGCGCGAAATGATGTTCGGCCAGCCAGAAGCGGTGATAGCCCCACTCCTCGGCGCGCCGGGCCAACTCGACGGTATTGCGCAGCGCCTGCTGTGGACTCGATCCGGCGCTGATGGGCGCCAGATCGAGGATCGATAGCGGAACCGTCATGCCCGGCGCTCCGCGCTGCCCAGCCGTGGGTCCTGTTCGCCCGCCTCGATCGCCACCCGCAGCCGGTTCTGCGCGGGGGCGACCGGGCAGGTCGCGTAGTCGGTGAACGCGCACGGCAGGTTGATCGCGCGGTTGAAGTCGAGCAGCACGGTGCCGTCGTCGTCCACCGCGCCGACGTCCAGCAGGCGCGCCGCAGGATAGGTGGTGATGCCGCTGGTGGCGTCGGTGAACAGCACCCGAAGCGCATCCGCTGTGCCGAAGGCGACGAGCCGTTCGACGACGTCGCCGACGCTGAATTCGATGACGCCGGCCGCACGGTGATGGTGTTCGAGCCCGGCCACCACCGCGCCCGTGGTGACGGTCGTCGGCTCGCCGAACGCCTCGAATCGTCCCCGCAGCACCCACCGTTCGTCCGGCGCGTAGGCGGGCACCCGGGCGAAGGCGGCCAGGGTCGGCGCGGCCGGATCGTGCACTCGCACCGCGGACTGCCCGCTGCGCCGGATAACCTCGAGCGCCCGGTCCTCGTGCCGGAT
>NZ_BAFY01000085.1 GCF_000308555.1 Nocardia cyriacigeorgica NBRC 100375
ATCGGCCCGACTCGTCTGCGCCGCTCTGCTCGTCGACGCCCGGCGTCGGGACGCTGCCCGCAGGCGTTCCGCCGCTGCGGATGTCCTCGCGGACGGCGTCGGCGGGAGTGCCCGTATGCGACGAACCGCGTCGGCCGTCGGGACGGCCCGCGTCATGGCGATGCCGCACACCGGGTTCCGTGCCGTCGGGCATCACCGGCTCGACCGGCACACCCGCCAGCGCCTCCCGCAACACGGTGACGATGGCCGTGCCGTGATCGGCGATGGCCGAGAGCACATCGTGCTGTTCGCCGCGTACCAGTGCCGCCGCCGCGCACACCGGGCACCAACTGCAGTTGTCCCATTCGGGTTTGCCGTCGGCCGCCGCCCGCCGCAGCACTGGTTCGACCCTTTCCAGGACGGCTTCGGCGAGCAGTTTGAGTTCGGCGGCGAATTCGGTGAGGCCGTCGGGTTCGGCGGTGGCGGTCACAGCGGCCACACCTCCGGGTCGGGCCGGAAGCGGACGATGAGATAGCCGCCGTCGAGTTCGGCGGCGGCGACCGTGCACCGCCGCAACACCGGCGCCAGCCGCACCCGGCGCCGGACCCCGTCCGCTCCCACGATCAAATCGTCCTCCACTCGTCCCAGCCGCAATGTCGCCGGGTCGGCGACCGGCAGATGCATTCGCATCGCATACACCGAATGCAGCCCGGCGCCCGATTCCAAACGAACCTTCGGTTCGCCCGAACGTGTGCCGCCCTCCGCCGGATTGTTGCCCAGGACCGGGCCCGTGTCGAGTTCCACGCCCGCCCCGCGCGGCGCGCCGCCGGTGGGTGCGGCGACCGAAGCGGCATCGTCCACCGCGTACGACAGCGCCGCCAGCGAACCGACACCCACCGGTTCCGGCCCGGTGTGCGCGGCAACCAGCACCGGGACCTCGGGCATCGCCCGGCGCAGTCCGGCGATCACATCGTGCTGTTCGGCGCGCCGGTTCAGGTACCAGTGCACCGCGGGATGGGCGGTGTCGGCGGGGCCGCTCGGTTCGGGCACCGCGGGCAGCACCTTGTTCACCACAACGGCATCCAGGCGCAAGCCAAGCAACGCGGCCGCCGAACGCACCCGGGCGGATTCGGCGACCGCTACCCGCTCGGCGACGGTGATCAGGCGCGCACCCGTGCGCTCATGGTCGGCCAGCAGATCACGCACCTCGGTCACCGCCGTCACGATCCGCTGCACGGTCGTGGCCAGCACCACCCGGCGCAGATCGCTACCCATACTGCTCATCGCGCGCGCGTGCGGCGGCCACACCCGGTCCAGATAGCCGAGCAGAGTGTCGGGCGCGGTGACGATGCGCAGCATGTCGGCCGAAGGCGGGCAGTCCACCACGATGACGTCCCATTCGTCCTCGCCCGCGTACTCGGTGATCTCCACCAGCATCAGCAGCTCCTGCACACCGGGCAGCCCGGTGAGCTCGGCCGGATCCAGCGCGCCGAGATCAATGCCGTGATCGTGGCCGGTGTCGGCCGACAACAGCCGGGTGACCTCGCGGAACCGGTCCTCGAGCAGCGCGAGCGAATCGATCTCGATCACCTCGAGGCCGGGCACCACCGTGGTGATGCCGGCGACGGTGCCCGGATCGTGCGGGAAACGGAAACCCAGGGCATCGCCGAGCGAATGGGCCTGATCGAGCGAAGCGACCAGCACCCGGGAACCCGCGCGCGCGTAGGACATCGCGGTCGCGCAGGCCAGCGTGGTCTTGCCGACTCCGCCCTTGCCGATGAACAGCTCGACGCGGGTGCGGCGGCCCCCGCCCCGGCCGGCGCCGTGCCCGGTCAGCCTTCGACCCGTTTCTTCAGCTCCTTCAACGCGGTATCGGTGATCACCTTCTCGGCTTTGCGTTTGAACATGCCGATCATCGGGATGTTCAAGTCCACCGTGAGCTGATAGATCACCTCGGTGCCGCCGTCGGGCAGATCGACCAATTCGTAGCTGCCGTCTTGGGCTTTCTGCAGGTCACCGCTGAGCAGGGTCCAGGTGACGGCTTTGCCGTCGCCGCGCCAGGTGTAGGAGAGCACGTAGGTGTCCTTGACGACGCCGGCGTCGAGCACGAAGCGGGCGGTGCGGGCGCGACCGTCGGGACCGGATTCGAGCACCTCCACCGATTTCGCCGCCGACACCCACTCCGGGTAGGAGGCCAGATCGGCGATGACGGACATCACCTGCTGCGACGGGGCCGCGATGACGATCGATCTCTGGGTCCGGTCGGCCATGACGGTGAACGGTTCCTTTCCGGCGACGATGCTGGCAGTGAAACGTCAGGACGTGAGCTGCGGGGCGACTCCGGCCGGGCGATCGGCCTCCAACCGGGACTTCACCTCGAACGACATCTTCTTACCCGCGACCCGGCGCGCGTGGTTGGCCTCGGCCAGCTTGCGCGGCTCGATCGGACGCGTCGGCTCGGCATGCAGGAAATAGTGCAGGATCACCCCGTCCAGCGAGGGTTCCAGCCACACCTCCATAGTGCCGGTCAGCGCGCCGCCGACGGTCCAGCGGATTCCCTTGTCGCCACGGTCTTCTCGCACGTCCAACGTCAGGTCCGGCCACCAGCGCCGCCATCGGCCCGGCGCGGCGAGCAACTCGCCGACCGCCGCGCCCGAGGCGGCGACGAACGTCTGATCTGCGACCTGGATACTGCTCACGCGCCTGAGCGTACAGTGTCGGATTTGCGCCGCCTCCGGCGTCGCGTGTTCGCGGCCCCTGGGTGTCTCGCGTCTCCGCTACCGCTGCTTGCCTTCGGCGTGCGCAGCGGCAGCGGAGACGCGAGACGGGCCGCGAACTCGGAGGCTCGGTCTCGCTTCGCTCGGAAACGGTCGTGATCCGGCCGCTGCTAGCTCAGCAGTTGGCGCAGGCGGGCGCCGAGGGTGTCCCAGCGCCACTGCTGTTCGACCCATTGGCGTCCGGCAGCGCCCATGCGGGCGGCGGCCTCGGGGTCGGCGAGGATGCCGACCAGGGCGTCGACGATCTGGTCGATCTTGCGCCCGTCGACGACGCGGCCGGTTTTGCCCTCGATGACGGTTTCCGGTGCGCCGCCGGAACGTCCGGCCACGACGGGGACACCGGAGGCGGAGGCCTCGAGATAAACGATGCCGAGGCCCTCCACGTCCAAGCCGGCGCCGCGGGTGCGGGCGGGCATGGCGAAGACATCGGCCAGGGTGTGGTGGGCGGCCAGCTCATCCGAACGCACCCGTCCGGTGAAGACGACGGAATCGGCGACGCCCAGCGCCTCGGCCAGGGCACGCAGCTTCTCCTCGTAGGGGCCACCACCCGCGATGACCAGCACCGCGCCGTCCACCCGCTCGCGGATCTGCAGCATCGCCACGATCAGCGCGTCCTGGCCCTTGCGCGGCACCAGCCGCGACAGGCACAGAATCGTGGGCCGGTCGCCGAGGCCGTAGCGCTGCCGCAGCTCGGCGCGCGCGGCGGGATCCGGGCGGAAGACATCCGTATCGACGCCGGGCGGCAGATACTCCAGCGCGGCATTCGGTCCGAACGCCGCCGCGAAACGGGCCCTGGTGTACTTGCTGACGTAGGTGACCACATCGGTCTGCTCGCCGATCACCCGCAACGCCTGCCTGGCCGCCGGCAGCATCGACCAGCCGACCTCATGCCCGTGAGTGCTGGCCAGGATGCGTTCGGCGCCCGCCCGGCGCAGCACCGGCGACATCAACGCCAACGGCGCCGCCGCCCCGAACCAGACGGTGTCGCAGTTCTCGCTGCGCAACAGTTTCGCCGCGCGCCGCATCACCAGCGGCGTCGGCAGCATCAATGTCGTCGGATGGCGGACCACCTGGAATTTCTGCTCGGCATCGAACTTCACATGACTGTCGCCCCGCCACCGCGGCGCGTAGACGACCAGGTCATCGGGCGGCAGCTGCCCCGCCAAGGCCTGCAAATACGACTGGATACCCCCGGGACGCGGCGGGAAATCATTGGTAACCAGCAGGGTTCGAGCCATGCCACCAACTTACTGTGTTTGTTCGCCGTCGCCTGCGGCGCCGCGGCAGTGCCTAGGCGCTGCGGGCGCGCAGCCAGGTTTGCCAGCCGCTGATCAGGCCCGCGCGGCTGGTGCCGAGGACCTCGCGCATGGCCGCGTCTTCGGTCGCGGTCGTGTGTGGCCCGGTGGCGAGGCGGCGGTAGAGGGCGACGAGGTGGGCGTCGTCGTGGGTGTCGGCGAGGTAGGCGCACACCGACCAGGCGAGTTCGTAGGCGGTGGCGGCGTCGGGGCCGGTGAATTCGGTGTCGGTGGGGAGGTCGGCGGGGACGGTACCGGTGGCCAGGCGGGTGGCGAGGGTGGGTGCGATGTCGGTGAACGAGTGGCCGAGCCCGCGGTGTGCGGCGTATTCGGCGAAACCTTCCAGCAGCCATTGCGGGGAGCCATCGACTGTCGCGGCCCTGGTGGCGACGTGGGTGAGCTCGTGGCGCAGCAGCGAGCGCAGGCCGTCGGGGTCGAGGCGGCGGCCCGCGTCGGGACCGAACACGACGCGCTGGCCGGTCGGCTGCGAGCCGGGAGTGAACGGATCCGACACCGTCGCGGCCGCGATCTCAGCGGGCAGTTCCGTGGTGGCGTGGACCAGGGCGGCGAATTCGGCGGGTGCGGCGGACATGACCACCACGGGCGAGCGGGACTAGTCCGGCCCCCACAGTTCGGTGACGGCGGCGCTCGCGGCAGTGAGCTCGCCGGCGAGCAGGTCGATGTCGCGCTGGTGCTGCGGATGACCGACGACCAGCGCGGGCAGGGCGCCGCCGGTAGGCACCTGCCTGCTCACCAGTGGTCCGAACGGTTCGGTGATGCGCTGGATCTGCGCCATTCGCGCGTCACCGGCGGTGTGCTGTTCGGCGACCGGCGCGGTGCTCGTGCCGGTTCGCGCCGCGCGCAGCGGTGCCACCACCGAATCGGGGAGCAGGAGCAGCGCGGCGCAGGTACCGGTCAGCAGCATCACCGTGATGGTGGTGAGGCAGAACTCGAAGCGCCGTCGCTGCGACAGCCAGTCACGGACGCGCCGCACACCTTTCATCGGTGCTCAGTATCGCCGAGCCGAGTGATAGGGCGTGGAACTCATGGGCGCGACGGCGACCGGCACGCCGAAGGTGGACGCGTGCAGCATCAGTCCGTTGCCCGCGTAGATGCCGACGTGGGAGATGTCGGGGTAGAAGAAGACCACGTCGCCGGGACGCAGATCTTCCTTGGCGACCGGCGTGCCGTAGGACGCCTGCGCCGAACTGGTGCGCGGCACATCCTTGCCGACCTGTTTGAACGCCCACTGCACCAAGCCGGAGCAGTCGAACCGGTCCGGGCCGGTGGCTCCCCAGACATAGGGATCGCCCACCCGGGTGAGCCCGGCGGCCAGTGCACTGGTTCCACTGCCGGGCACCAGTCCGCGCAGCAGGGTGTCGCGATCGAAGCCGGGTGGGAACGGCGATCCGGCCAGCGCCGATTTGTCCTGCGCCGACAGCGTGCCCCAGGCCTCGATGACCTGGGTGATCGCGCCCTGGAGATCGGCGCGTTTGCGTTCGAGATCGCCGCGCACGGCATCGGCCTTCTCGGCGGCGGTGCGGGCGTTGTCGGCGGCGGTGCGCGCGGTGGATTCGGCCGCGGTGGCCGCGTCGGTGGCCTTCTTGTACTGCTTCAGCTGGGTGGAGGTCTGGGTGGCCACCACATCGAGGGTGGACATCTGATCGAGCAGCTGCTGCGGCGAATCGCTGACCAGGACCGAGAACAGGCGGTTGGTGCGTGCGCCCTGGTAGGCCGCGATCGCGGTGCGGTCGATCACCGGCTGATATTTGCGGACTTCGTTGCGTGCCGCGGTGACGGCGTCGGTGGCGGTGGCGAGCGCGGCTTCGGCGTCGCGCTGGACGGCGAGTTTGGCGTCGAAGTCGGCTTGGGCGCCGAGCGCCTGCTGGTTGAGTTGCTCGGATTCGCGCGACAGGTCGATCAGCCGCTGCACGGCCGCGCTCGCGGTGGCGGGCATGGTGGCCGGGTCGGCGCTCACCGGACCGCCGCCGGGTAGTGCCACGGTGAGTAGTGCTGCCGTGATCGTCGCCCCTGCCAGGCGTTTCAACCCTCGACTGCGGTGATGTGCTGCCACTGCCTGCCGTGCCCCGTTCTCGTGTGAAGCCGCGGAAAGGTCTCGATTAGGTTACGGAACGGCGACCTTCGGTGTCCAGTAGAGCACGAACCGATCACAGCCGTCGGACCGGCCCGGGCCCGCACCGTCGTGACGATGCGGGCCCCGGGGGTGCGATCAGAAGCGGACTGCGCCCGCGACCGGCATCGAGGAGATCGGTGCGACGTGCACCGGGCTGCCTGCGGTGGAGGCATGCACGACGTTGCCGTTGCCCGCGTACAGGCCGGAGTGGCCGCCGCCGTAGAACGACACCACGTCGCCGGGCTGGAGCTGGTCCATGGAGACCGGGGTGCCGGAGGCGAGCTGGGCACCGCTGGTGCGGGGCACCTCGCGGCCGGCCTGGCGGTAGGACCACTGCACGAGGCCGGAGCAGTCGAAGGCATTCGGGCCGGCGGCGCCGTAGACGTACGGCGAGCCGACCTTGCTCATCGCGGCATCGAGAGCGGCCTCGCCGAGCGTTTTGGTCGGCGCGGTGAAGGGCAGCGGCGCGGGGGCCGGGATCTGCAGACCCGGGACGGCGGGCAGGCCACCGGGGATCTGGTTGACGATGTCGTCGGGCACGTCGAAGGTGCCGACACCGGGGACGGTGACCGGTGCCGCCGCCGCGGGAGCGGCGGGAAGCAGGAACGCGCCGATGGTGGCAGCGCCGACGGCTCCGGCCGCAACGGCACGCTTGGCCTGTCGTTTGACGGTGGTGGACGCCATGATGCGGTACTCCCAATCTGCCTCACGACGCCGCACCGGGGTGGTGGGTCGGACTCCGTGAGGTCTCGATGAGGTTACGAACCGATCACGGTGGTTTGTAAAGCCGCGAACAAGCGAAACGGTGGCGGTCAACAATTCGACGCGAGAAGGCTGCGATATGCGTCACAACAATCACGAAACGATAACGGTGCACCGATTTCCGCATGAACGCAAAGGGCGACCAGGCGTTACTTGAAGTAACAGTAAATGCGGCTCGGCTGCGGGCGTAAGGCCTTCCCCGCAGTTCACGGGACATCTCTGGGGGGTAGCCGGGCGGTCGCGGGACGTCGGACAGTGTGTTCGAGGGGTGGGGAAGGGTGTCCCGGCCGCTAGCCGCATGGCGCGAATCCGACACGCCCGGAGATTGATACCCCGGCGCATTCTTTGTGAGCTACGCCGCTTTTACGCATCGAAGATCAATTCGGGGGGTACCAAACGAAAAGCTCGTCCGTGTAATTCGGAAAACTCCGCGCTGCGTTCCCGCGCGCACGTCGACCGAACATCCCGCTCCTCACCGGCGCGAACCTGTCGGACCTCGGTCGTACGCTGCACGCCGTGTCCGACTCCGTCCCGCGCCACCGCGCCGCGCAACTGGCCTTCGACGAGCTGGACACCCCGCTCTACGACACCACCTTCGTTGTGGTCGACCTCGAAACCACCGGCACCAGCCCGGACGCCGACGCCATCACCGAGATCGGCGCGGTCAAGGTGCGCGGCGGCGAGGTACTCGGTGAATTCGCCACCCTGGTCGATCCCGGCCGTGCCATCCCGCCCGCGGTCGTGCACGTCACCGGCATCACCACCGCCATGGTGTGCGCCGCACCGCCGATCGAGGCGGTGCTGCCCAGATTCCTGGAGTTCGCCGCGGGCGCGGTGCTCGTCGCACACAATGCCCGATTCGACATGGCGTTCCTGCGAGCGGCGGCGGCGCGTTGCGGCACACCATGGCCCGCCGCGCAGGTGGTGTGTACCGTTCGGCTCGCGCGGCGGGTGCTGGCCAGGGACGAGGCGCCGTCGGTGCGGTTGAGCGTGCTGGCGCGGGTGCTCGGGGCGAGCACCCAGCCCACCCACCGCGCCCTCGCCGACGCCCGCGCCACCGTTGACGTGCTGCACGCGCTGATCGCGCGGGTGGGCAATCAGGGCGTGCACAGCCTCACCGAGCTGATCGACTATCTGCCCGACGTCAGCTCGGGCCAACGCGCCAAACGCGGATTGGCTGCCGATCTGCCCGCGCGGCCCGGCGTCTATCTGTTCCGTGGTCCCTCCGATGAAGTCCTCTATATAGGGACGGCGGTGAATCTGCGCCGCCGCGTCCGCAACTACTTCACCGGCTCGGAGACCAGGGGCCGGATCAAAGAGATGGTCTCGCTGGCCACCCGCGTCGATCACGTCGAATGCGCACACGGGCTCGAAGCGGGGGTGCGGGAGCTACGGCTGCTGGTCGCGCACGCCCCGCCGTACAACCGGCGCTCGAAGTTCCCCAAGCGCGGTTGGTGGATCACCCTGACCGAGGAGGCTTTTCCGCGCTTCGCCATCGTACGCAATCCCACCGCCGACGCGCTCGGCCCCTTCGGCGCCAGGGCCGATGCCGCCGATGTCGCCGCCACCATCGCCGAGTTCAGCGGCCTGCGCACCTGCACAACTCGCTTGTCGCGCACCGCGATTCACGACTGCCCGGCCGCAGTCGTCGGTGGCTGTCCGGCGGCGGCCGATGGAATGGCCCGTAATAGTAAGGAATACGCTCCCGCGCCGGACTCGGTGCGCGCGCTGTTCGCCGGCACCGATGACACCCCGCTCGACGCGATGCTCGAACGCATCCGAACCCATTCCCGCGCCGAACATTTCGAGGCCGCCGCCCGGCTGCGCGACCGCACGGTGACGGTGATCCGCGCGCTGTATCGCACCCAGCGTCTGGCCGCCATCGCCCGCATCGCCGAACTCGTCGCCGCGCATCCCGACGGCGCGGGCGGCTGGGAGTTCGCGGTGATCCGCTACGGCCGCCTGGCCGGTGCGGGCACGGCCGCCAGGGGAGTGCCGCCGATGCCGGTGGTGGAGCGGATCGTGGCGGCCGCCGAAACCGTGGTCTGCGACGGTGATCTGTCGCCGTTGCGCGGCGGCTCGCCGGAGGAGACCGGGCTGGTGTCGCGCTGGCTGGCCCGGCCCGGCGTGCGGATCGTGCGCACCAGCGAGGGCTACTGGGAACCGGCCCAGGGTGCAGGCCGCCGGCTGGCCTGGGCGGCGGCGGCCGAGGCGGCGGTGGCGGGGGAGTCGGTGGGCGAGGACTACGAGCGCATGTCCGGATGACAGGTCCGATACATCCGCGGTGTCGACCAGGGGTCGCCGGATCCGGCACCGCATAGGCTGAGGCCCATGATTACCGCCATCGTCATGATCCACGCCGCCAACGCCCGCATCCCGGAAACCGCGCAGGCGGTCGCCGATATCGAAGGCGTCAGCGAGGTCTATTCCTGCGCGGGCGATGTCGACCTCATCGCGGTGGTCCGGGTCCGCGACCACGAGCAGATCGCCGAGGTGGTGACCGGCCGCATCGATAAGACCGAGGGCGTCGTGCGGACCACCACGCATATCGCGTTCAAGTCCTATTCGCGCGCCGACGTCGAGGCAGGCTTCTCGCTGGGCGAATAGCGGTCAGGGCACCTGGATCGAAGTGCCGACGACGGTGCGGACCTCGCGTGAGGTGAGCGTCGCGGTGATATCGCCGCGGCAGCCGCGCCCGTAGTACACGGTCACCGGCATGTCGGTGTGGTTTTCCACCTTCAGGGTGCGCGCGCCGCCGCTGACCTCGAGGCAGCCGACGGGATCGTGGTGCACGGTGCCGTCGACGACGAGCCCACCGCGCGCGGCGGCGGCCGGCCCGGCGTTCAGCATCACCACCAGCGCGGCGAGCAGAGTGCCGGACACCACGGGCGCACCGTGATACATGCCTACCTCCAGACCACGATCGACGGTTGTCAGTGCGGGCGCGGGCAATCGCCTGTCCCGCCTGGGCAGGATGGCGGCCGCCGGGTGGGTATGCGCCGAGTCGTCGCATCAGGGCACGTCGACGTGCCTGGACGACCGCGCAACTCTATAGCGCCGATCGATGGTTTGCCGGTCCAGGCAAGACCGGCGTTTCTCAGCGACGCGCAGATCGTGGCGGCGACGGGCCGCCCGACGGCGCGATCAGGCGTCGCCGAGGGTGTTGGTGAGCTTGGCCCAGCGATCCAGCAGCGCCGCCCCGCGCCCGCTGTCGATGGCCTCGGCGGCGCGTTCGGCGGCGGCGGACAGCTGGTCGTCCAGATCGGCGTCCGGGTCGCCAGCGCCTTGCGACAGGTCGTAGGCCACGATCGCGGCGGCGGAGTTGACCAGCACAGCATCGCGCACCGGCCCCGCGGTCCCGGCCAGCACATCGCGCGCCACACCGGCGTTGACCTGCGCGTCCCCGCCGCGCAAGGCGTCGAGGTCGACCCGGGGGAATCCGAGCCGGGTGGGATCGATGGTGGCTTCGCGCATCCGGCCACCGGAGACCACCCAGACATCGGTGGTGGCGGAGGTGGTGATCTCGTCGAGCCCGTCGTTGCCGCGCACCACCAGCGCACTGCTGCCGCGCGCGGCGAACACCCCGGCGATCTTGGGCAGCAGATCCGCGAACGCGCAGCCCACCAGACCCGCGCGCGGCTGGGCCGGGTTGGTGAGCGGTCCGAGCACGTTGAACACGGTCGGGATGCCGATTTCCTTGCGCGCCGGCCCGGCGAAACGCAGCGCGGGATGGAACAGCGGCGCGAAACAGAAACCGATGCCGACCTCGCGCACACACCGCGCCACCGCCTCCGGGCCGAGCGCCAGTCGCACACCGAGCGCTTCGAGCACATCGGCGCCGCCGCTCTTGGAGGTGGCCGCGCGATTGCCGTGCTTGATGACCGGCACACCCGCCGCCGCGACGACGATCGACGACATCGTGGAGATGTTGACCGTGCCGGACCGGTCGCCGCCGGTGCCGACGATATCGACCCCGTCGCCGTCGATGTGGACCAGTCTGGCGTGCCCGAGCATGCCCGAGGCCAGCCCCGACAGCTCCTCGGGAGTCGGCCCCTTGATCTTGATCGCCACCCCGAACGCGGCGATCTGCGCCTGCGTCGCATTGTCGGAGAAGATCTCGTTGATCACCCATTCGGTGTCGTCCGCGGTCAGGTCACCACCGTCGGCAAGGGTGCCGAGCACCTGGGGCCAGCTGCGCACGCTCATCAACATCTCCCATCACACTGGTACGCCCAGCAGTCTCGTAGGGGACAACCCTAATGGGCTCCGGAGCCGGCGGTCTTTCGATATCTGTTCGCGCGACCCGTTCCGGCCCGTCGAACTTGATCTTCGCGACCCGATTTTCCGGCGTTCCCGCAGGCAGTGGCACAACCGAATCCGACACGCACAGGCAAGTTTCCTACCCGGGTACTGCTGTCGTACTACGACGAGTCATACTTACCCCCGTGACGACCGCAGTAGGCACCCCAGGATCGGCCATTACCCAGCGTGTGCATTCGCTGAACCGGCCCAACATGGTCAGTGTCGGCACCATCATCTGGCTGTCCAGCGAGCTGATGTTCTTCGCCGGCCTGTTCGCGATGTACTTCGTCGCGCGTGCGCAGTCCACCGAGTGGCCGCCGGAGCCGACCGAGCTGAACATGAAGCTCGCCGTCCCGGTCACCGCCGTGCTGATCGCGTCGTCGTTCACCTGCCAGCTGGGTGTCTTCGCCGCGGAGCGCGGTGACGTGTTCGGCCTGCGCCGCTGGTACGTCCTCACCCTCGCCATGGGCACCTTCTTCGTGCTCGGCCAGGGCTACGAGTACTACCACCTCGTGCACGAGGGCACCTCGATCTCGAGCAGCTCCTACGGCTCGGTGTTCTACATCACCACCGGGTTCCACGGTCTGCACGTCATCGGTGGTCTGATCGCGTTCGTGTTCCTGCTGGTGCGCACCAAGCTGAGCAAGTTCACCCCGGCGCAGGCCACCGCCGCGATCGTCGTCTCCTACTACTGGCACTTCGTCGACATCGTCTGGATCGGGCTGTTCGCCACGATCTACTTCGTCCGCTGACCCGGGCTCAGTGGAAGCTTTTGCACCAGTCGGTTCCGTCTACTCCAAAGGGACACAGATGAGTTCATCTCCCCCATCAGCGCCAGAGCCCGCCAGCCCCGGGCACGGCCAGGCCAGCAAGACGCGCAGGCAGCGCCGCGTCCGCCGCCGCATCGCGGGCGGGCTCGCGCTTCTGGTGGGTCTCGTCGGAGCCGGCTTTCTCGCCTCGGCCCTCACCCCCGAACCGCAGATCGCGACGGCCAACGAGGACACCTCCGCGCTGATCCGTGAGGGCCAGCAGCTGTATGAGACCTCCTGCATCACCTGCCACGGTGCGAACCTGCAGGGTGTGCAGGACCGTGGTCCCAGCCTGATCGGTGTCGGCGAGGCCGCGGTGTACTTCCAGGTCTCCTCCGGTCGTATGCCGATGACGCGCAACGAGGCCCAGGCCGAGCGCAAGCCCGTCAAGTTCGACGCCCACCAGACCGACGCCATCGGCGCCTACGTGGCGGCCAACGGCGGCGGCCCCACCGTGGTCCGCAACGCCGACGGCACCATCGCCCAGGAATCGCTGCGCGGCGATGACATCGCCCGCGGTAGCGAGCTGTTCCGGATGAACTGCGCCTCCTGCCACAACTTCACCGGTCGTGGTGGCGCGCTGTCCTCGGGTAAGTTCGCGCCGCCGCTCGAGCCCGCCTCCGAGCAGCAGATCTACGCCGCGATGCTCACCGGCCCGCAGAACATGCCGAAATTCTCCGACCGGCAGCTGAGCCCGGAGGAGAAGCGCGACATCATCGCCTACGTCAAGGACTCGATGGAGGCCAAGTCCCCCGGCGGTTACGGCCTCGGCGGCTTCGGCCCCGCGACCGAGGGCCTGGCCATCTGGGTGGTCGGCATCGTGTTGACCGTCGGCGCCGCGATGTGGATCGGATCGAGGTCATGACAGATAAGGAGCGAGACGACATGGGGCGCCCGGATGAGGGATCCAGTGCCGAGCCGTCGAAAGAGACGGTGAAGCCCACCGGCCACGCCGCCGCGGAGCCCACCGAGGCCGAGCTGGACGCGATGTCGCGTGACGAGCTGGTCAAGCTCGGCACCGAGATGGACGGCGTCGACGTCGCCTACCGGCGCGAGCGGTTCCCGGTTCCGGGCACCCGCGCCGAGAAGCGCGCCGAGCGTCAGGTGGCGCTGTGGTTCGCCATCTCCGGTCTGGCCGCCGCCGCGCTGGTCGGTGTGTTCCTGTTCTGGCCGTGGGAGTACAAGGGCAAGGAGTCCGAAGGACACGGCCTGTACTCGCTGGCCACGCCGCTGTACGGCATCACCTTCGGTGTCTCGATCCTGGCGATCGGCATCGCGGTCGTGCTGATCCGCAAGAAGTTCATCCCGGCCGAGCTGTCCATCCAGGAGCGCCACGACGGCCGCTCCAGCGAGGTGGACCGCCGCACCCTGGTCGCGGAGTTGCAGGACGCGCTCGACACCTCCACGCTGGGTCGTCGCAAGATGATCACCCGCACCGCCGGCGCCGGCCTCGGCATCGTCGGTCTGGGCTCGGCCGCGCTGTTCGTCGGCGGCATGATCAAGAACCCGTGGGCCAAGGGCGACAAGTCGCCGCTGTGGGTGTCGGGCTGGACCCCGGACTGGGAGGGCCAGACCATCTACCTGCGCCGCGACACCGGCCGTCCGGAGGACATCGTGCTGGTGCGTCCGGAGGACCTGGACGCGGGCGGCATGGAGACGGTGTTCCCGTGGAAGGAAGTCTGGCGCGGTGACGAGCACGCGACCCTGCAGTCGCTGCGCGGTATCCGCAACGCCGTCATGCTGATCCGGCTGCGCACCGAGGACGCGCAGAAGGCGGTCAAGCGTAAGGGCCAGGAAAGCTTCAACTTCGGCGACTACTTCGCCTACTCGAAGATCTGCACCCACCTCGGTTGCCCGACCTCGCTCTACGAGCAGCAGACCAACCGGATCCTGTGCCCCTGCCACCAGTCGCAGTTCTCGGCGACCGAATGGGGTAAGCCGGTCTTCGGTCCTGCCGCCCGGGCGCTGCCGCAGCTGCCGATCACCGTCAACTCCGAGGGCTTCCTGGTCGCCAACGGCGACTTCATCGAGCCGCTCGGCCCGGCCTTCTGGGAGCGTCGTTCATGAGTTCGCCATCAGCAATCGGCCGGAAGGTCGGTGCCCACGCCGACGCCGTGGACGAGCGCTACCGCGCCGCCGCGTTCATGCGCCGGTCGATCAACAAGGTCTTCCCGACCCACTGGTCGTTCCTGCTGGGTGAGATCGCCCTCTACGCGTTCATCATCCTGCTGCTGTCGGGTGTCTACCTGACGCTGTACTTCGACCCGTCGATGAGCCACGTCGTCTACGACGGCGCCTACCAGCCGCTGCGCGGTGTCGGCATGTCGCGGGCCTACGAGACGGCGCTGAACATCTCCTTCGAGGTGCGCGGTGGCCTGTTCGTGCGCCAGGTGCATCACTGGGCGGCGCTGCTGTTCGCGGCCTCGATCATCGTGCACTTGCTGCGCATCTTCTTCACCGGTGCGTTCCGCAAGCCGCGTGAGGCGAACTGGGTGATCGGTTCGCTGCTGCTGATCCTGGCGATGTTCGAGGGCTTCTTCGGTTACTCGCTGCCCGACGACCTGCTCTCCGGCACCGGTCTGCGGGCCGCGTTCTCCGGTATCACCATCGGTGTGCCGGTGGTGGGTACCTGGCTGCACTGGTTGATGTTCGGTGGCGACTTCCCGGGTGAGATCATCATCCCGCGCCTCTACATCGCGCACGTGCTGCTGTTCCCGGGCATCATGCTCGCGCTGATCGCGGCGCACGTGGCCATCGTCTGGTACCAGAAGCACACCCAGTTCCCCGGACCGGGCCGCACCGAGAACAACGTCGTCGGTGCCCGCATCGTGCCGGTGTTCGCCGCGGACCAGGGCGCGTTCTTCGCCTTCACCCTCGGCTTCGTCGGCATCATGGGCGGTGTCCTGCAGATCAACCCGATCTGGAACCTGGGCCCGTACAACCCCTCGCAGGTCTCGGCCGGTTCCCAGCCGGACTTCTACATGATGTGGACCGACGGCATGGCGCGCCTGATGCCGCCGTGGGAGCTGTATCTGGGCCGCTACACCGTGCCCGCGGTGTTCTGGGTCGCGCTGGTGATGGGCTTGGTGTTCACCCTGCTGATCGCCTACCCGTGGATCGAGAAGCGGCTTACCAAGGACACCGCCAACCACAACCTGTTGCAGCGTCCGCGCGACGTGCCGGTGCGTACCGCGATCGGTGCCATGGCGATCACCTTCTACGTGATCCTGACCCTGGCCTGCGTCAACGACATCATCTCGTTGAAGTTCGACATCTCGCTGAACGCCACCACCTGGGTCGGCCGCATCGGTCTGCTGCTCGGACCGCCGATCGCGTACTTCCTGACCTACCGGTTCTGCATCGGTCTGCAGCGCAGCGACCGGGCGGTGCTCGAGCACGGCATCGAGACCGGCGTGATCAAGCGACTGCCGCACGGTGAGTACATCGAGGTGCATCAGCCGCTGGGTCCGGTGGACGAGCACGGCCACCCGATCCCGCTGGAGTATCAGGGCGCCCCGGTGCCCAAGAAGATGAACCAGCTGGGTTCGGCCGGCCAGCCCGGCACCGGCAGCTTCCTGTTCCCGGATCCGTGGCAGGAGAGCGAGCAGCACTTCGCCACCGAGCTGGAGGAGGAGCACAAGCAGCTCGCCGTGCTGAAGAAGGCACAGGAGAATGCCAACGGCAATGGTGGCAAGCACAGCCACTGACCGCTGACAGCGCAGCAGGCCCCGAGTCGGATCCGACTCGGGGCCTGCTTGCTCTTCGGCTCGGTTCGATGCGGCAGCCGGGGCGTCCGCGGATTCAGCGGCGGCGCGCGGCCTCGATGGCCTCGTACTTGGCCAGATTGTGCCGGGCGTCGGCGAGCGCGTCGTGGGCGTCGGCGGGGATCGGCGGCAGATCCGGGCGACCGTGCGCGTCCCAATGCTGGCGCAGCTCGTTGGTGTAGCGGGGCAGGGCGGGCGGCAGATCCACCATCGACCCCCACAGCTGGCACAGCACCACATGGTCGTAGGCGCCGACCCAGGCCCACAGCTCCGGCTGCACCGTCGGCCGTGGCACCAGGAACTTGTACAGCTCGTCGCGGATCTGGCGGCGGCTGCGCCACAGCGGCGACGACGGCGAGGGCAGCTTCGGCAGCACGTTCTTGCGCACCCACGGGCCGGCCCGCTCGGGATCGAATTCGGTGGATACGGCGTAATATTCGCGGCCGTCCTCGCAGACCACCGCGATCGAGACGAGGTCGATCACCTTCCCGTCCTCGATGAACTCCGCGTCATAGAAGTACTTCACAAAGCCGGTCTCCTCCCGAAACTTGTCCGCTCGAGGGTACGGCCTGGTGGTACGGCCGCCGCACGACGGCCCGCCCGAAGGCCGCCGCAACGGCTCGTGGACTCGGCGATGGACCCGGAGTTGGCCGCGCGGATGCTCGCGGTCGCGCGCGGGTCCGTATTCTGAGTGGGTGAACTGGACCGTCGACGTACCCATCGATCGTTTGCCCGAGCTGCCGCCGCTGCCCACGCAGCTGCGCGAACGGCTGGACGACGCGCTGGCCCGTCCCGCGCTGCAGCAGCCGTCCTGGGATCCCGGGCAGGCGGCGATGATGCGGACCGTGCTGGAGAGCGTCCCGCCGGTCTGTGTGCCCGCCGAAGTGGAGGAGCTGCGCGAGCGGCTCGCCGAAGTGGCGCGCGGTGAGGCCTTCCTGCTCCAGGGCGGTGACTGCGCGGAGACCTTCGCCGACAACACCGAGCCCCACATCCGCGGCAATATCCGCACCCTGCTGCAGATGGCGGTGGTGCTCACCTACGGCGCCAGCCTGCCGGTGGTGAAGGTGGCGCGGATCGCGGGCCAGTACGCGAAGCCGCGCTCCTCCGACACCGACGCGCTCGGCCTGAAGTCCTACCGCGGCGACATGATCAACTCGCTGGCCCCTGACGCCGCGCTGCGCGAGCACGACCCGTCGCGGCTGGTGCGCGCCTACGCCAACGCCAGTGCCGCGATGAACCTGGTGCGCGCGCTGACCGGGGCGGGCATGGCCGACCTGCACCGCGTGCACGACTGGAACCGCGATTTCGTCGCCCAGTCCCCGGCGGGCGCCCGCTACGAGGCGCTGGCCGAGGAGATCGATCGCGGCCTGCGGTTCATGACCGCGTGCCGGGTCAACGACCCGAGCCTGCAGTCGGCCCGCATCTACGCCAGCCACGAGGCGCTGGTGCTCGACTACGAACGGGCCATGCTTCGGCTGGGGGAGAGCCCGGCCACCGGTGAGCCGGTGCTCTACGACCTGTCGGCGCACTTCCTGTGGATCGGCGAGCGCACCCGTCAGCTCGAGGGCGCGCATATCGCCTTCGCGGAGCTGCTCGGCAACCCGATCGGCCTCAAGATCGGCCCGACCACCACGCCCGATCAGGCCGTGGAGTACGTCGAGCGGCTCGATCCGAACAACGAGCCGGGCCGGTTGACGATCGTCTCGCGCATGGGCAACGGCAAGGTCCGCGAGGTGCTGCCGCCGATCATCGAGAAGGTGCAGGCTACCGGTCATCAGGTGATCTGGCAGTGCGACCCGATGCACGGCAACACCCACGAATCGTCCACCGGTTTCAAGACCCGCCACTTCGATCGGGTGGTCGACGAGGTGCAGGGCTTCTTCGAGGTGCACCATGCCCTCGGCACCCATCCCGGCGGCCTGCACATCGAGCTGACCGGTGAGGATGTCACCGAATGCCTCGGCGGCGCCCAGGACATCTCCGATCTCGATCTGTCCGGCCGCTACGAAACC
>NZ_BAFY01000084.1 GCF_000308555.1 Nocardia cyriacigeorgica NBRC 100375
CTTGAGCCAGCGGGTGACGGTGCCCTCGGTGACGGATTCGCCGAGTTCGGGCATGTTCACCGGGGTGCCGGAGGCAGCGTCACCGGAAGCCTGCGCGGCGGGAGCCTGTTCGGCGGGAGCGGGGGCTTCTTCGGCAGGAGCCTGTTCGGCCGGGGCCTGCGCGGCGGGCTCGGGTTCGGGGGCCGGTTCCGGGGCGGCGGCGGGCTCGGGGGCCTCGGCCGGTGCCGGTGCGGCGGCTTCGCCCGCATCGGTGATCACGCCGAGCTCGCCACCGACCTCGACGACATCATCTTCCTGGGCGACGATCTTCGACAGCACACCCGCCGTGGGGGACGGGATCTCGGTGTCGACCTTATCGGTGGAGACTTCGAGCAGCGGCTCGTCGACCTCGACCGTGTCTCCTTCCTGCTTCAGCCACCTGGTCACCGTTCCCTCGGTGACGCTCTCACCAAGAGCGGGCATCTGGACGGAGAAGGCCATGTCCGTTGACTCCTCTGACTGCTCGACGGGTCTACAACAGTTCGTACCCCGGTGGTAGCTCGCCGCGGGTCGTGGCGAATTACCGGCCACCGATCATTGTGCGTGACACAGGCATTGTGTGCCGCGCTCTTCGATCAGCGCGTGGCTTACGGGGGTCCGTGTGGTTCTTGTACCGGGAACCATCCTTGCACTTATGGGCTCGCGACGTCGCAGAGGGCGTCCCTCAGCCGGGAACTGGCAATATGGACTTACCGGTAACAACGACGGTTCCGGCGGGGGACGAGGAGGTCAGCGCGCGTGGGTTTGCTCGATCGTTTCCGCCGGGGTGCGCGCAAGCAGGTGAAAGCTACTCGCGGGTATGGAAATGACGCCCGCTATCTCGCCGACTGGGTGCGCACCCACACCGGCGTCGAGGGCTTCATCGAACCGAAGACGACGCTCACGGACGTGACTGTGGTGCTGGTGGCCGCCGACGGTGAATGGACGCGCCGGGCCATCGGTGCGCGCGGTGCCCAGAATCTGGCCCGCGACCTCGGTATCCCGGTCTACGACGTGCACAAGACCGGCTATCCGCAGCGCATGCGCGATTACGACGCCCGTCGGCGCATCGAACGTAAACGCCAGATCGAGCGCGATCTGGAAGATCTGTAGAACGCCGCCGGGTGCAGGGCCGTGACGACACCTGGCGGGACGGAGTCCCGGACGCGAACGCCGCGCCCGCCAGGTGCTGACCGCTACTCCGCGGCGATGTCTTCCAGCACAGCGATGAGCGTGCGCACCGGAACACCCGTGCCGCCCTTGCCGATGTAGCCGAACGGGCCGCCGGTGTTGTAGGCCGGGCCTGCGATATCGACGTGCGCCCATTGCACGCCCTCCGGCACGAACTCCTTCAGGAACAGCCCGGCCGCGAGCATGCCGCCCCAGCGGTGCGGGGTGACGTTGGCCAGATCGGCGACCTTGGAGTTGAGGTCGGAGCGCAGTTCGGCGGGCAGCGGCATGGCCCAGCCGTTCTCACCGACCTCGCGCGAGAGGCGGGCGACGCGATCGCGGAAGTCGTCGGTGCCCATCACGCCCGGGGTGCGGGTGCCGAGCGCCACCATCTGCGCGCCGGTGAGGGTGGCGACGTCGATGAGGTAGTCGGGCTCGTCCTCGCCGGCGCGGGCAATGGCGTCGGCCAGGATGAGCCTGCCCTCGGCGTCGGTGTTGATCACCTCGACGGTGGTGCCGCCGTACTGGGTGAGCACGTCACCGGGACGCTGTGCGGTGGCCGAAGGCATGTTCTCGGCCATCGGCACGGTCGCGGTGACGGTGATCGGCAGGCTCAACCGCGCCGCGAGCAGCGCGGTGGCCACGACCGCGGCGGCGCCTGCCATGTCCGAGGTCATGTTCTCCATGTTCTGCGCGGGCTTGATGGAGATGCCGCCGGTGTCGAAGGTGATGCCCTTACCGACCAGCGCGACCTTCTTCGGGCCGCCCTCGTAGGTCAGCCGCACCAGCCGCGGCGGGCGCGAGGAGCCCTTGCCGACGCCGATGATGCCGCCGTAACCGCCTGCCTCCAAAGCCTTCTCGTCGAGCACCTCGACCTCCAGCCCGGCGGCCTCGGCCAGCACCTGGGCGCGCGCGGCGAACTCGGCGGGGTAGAGGTGGCTCGGCGGGGTGTTGACGAAATCGCGTGCGGTGGCGACGGCTTCGGCCACCAGCTGGGCGCGCAACAGCTCGGTGATGCCGAAACCCGGCTCGGGCACCAGCAATTCGACGCGCACCACCGGGCGCTCGTCCGGCTTGGGGGCCGTCTTCTCGGAGCGGAACGGGGTGAAGGAGTAGGCGCCAAGATAGAAGCCCTCCGCCGCGGCGGCGAGGTCGAGCCCGGACAGCGTGGTCGACACCAGTTCGGTGCCCGTCAGCGAACGCGCGGCGACACCGGCGGAGCGGCGGATCTGCTCGGCGTCGAGCTTGTCGGGGCTGCCGAGACCGACTGCGAGGACGCTGGTGACACGGTCGAGCGCGGCGGGCGCGGGAATGCGGATCAGCTCCTCGGCCTTGCCTTTGGCGCCGACGGCACCGAGCTGGTCGAGCAGTTCCGCGCGCACCTCCGGACCGAGCACGTCACTGAACAGGTCCTCGGGCACGATGGCCGGACCGTCCTCGGAGGACGTCAATCCGATGACGAGCACATCGGTGTCGGGGCCGATGGATTCGGTGCGATGCAGTTCGGGGCCCAGCGGGCGATCAGCGACAGCGGTCATGGCCTCAGGCTAATCGCGGTCTCGCCGGTAGCGGGCGGCGACGCCGTCGAGCAGCAGGTCGATGCCCGCGTCGATGACCCCGTCGAAGTCGATCTCGGGTGGCCCGGTGTCGGCGAACAGTTTGCGCATCACCGGCCGGGCGGCCGGATCGAGCAGCTCGGCCAGCTCCGCGTGCACCTGCTCGCCGGGATGGGCGTCCGGGGCGAGCGCGCGCTCCGCGTACTCCGCGCTCCACATCAACGCGATGCCCTGGACCAGGCCGGACAGAGCGAGGTAGATCGACAGGATCTCGAGCGGAGTCATCGTGGGCTGGTCCAGCGCGCTGAATGTGCGCTCCAAGATGTCGAACAGTGCGGGACCGACCGGCGGCCTGGTGCGCGCCAGCACCGGCAGCAGCCATGGATGACGCTGGTAGAGCTGCCATTCCTGGCGTGCCTCATAGGCGACGCGGTCGCGCCAGCCGGTCAGCTCCGGTGGCGGGGGTGGTACCTCGGCCAGGACCAGCTCGGCCATCGCGGCCAGCAGGGCCTCGCGGTCGGCGTAGTGGCGGTACAGGGCCGCGGTGGCGACGCCGAGTTCGCCGGCCAGCCGCCGGGTGGACAGGCCGTCGAGGCCGAGGCGGTCGGCCAGCTCGACGGCGGTGCGGGCGATGGTGACGGCGGTGAGGGATGCACCGGTGGCGTGGCGGCGGGCGGGGGCGGTGCGATGCGCGGGGGTGAGGGCGTCGCGGCGGGCGCGGTAGGCGCGGGCCTGGCAGGAGCGGGAGCAGTAGCGGCGGCGGCGTCCGCGGGACGGGTGGGCGAGGCCTTGTCCGCAGGTCACACACGCGTCCGAGGGGGCGCTTTCGGTCGTCGCAGCGGGGACGGTGCTCGATGGCGCTGCTCGATCGGTTCCGCCGTGCGCGGCGGGTGCGCGGCGAGGGTGTCCGGGCGTCGTGCGCCCGGTACTCGATGGCACGCTCCGGTCGGCTTCGCCGCGTGCGCGGCGGGAGCTTTCGGGTACTACGCGCGGCTCGCCGGTCGTGCCGCTGTCGGGGGTGGTCGACGCCGCCATTTCATCACAGTAAGCAGTGTGACGAAATGATGGCAAGGGCATTGTCGTCGCTCTACTTTGGCAGCCGTACACACTGTTCACGGCGGGAGGAAATGCTATGGGTGACACGCTGACGGTGCGTCGGGCGAGTGAGGCGGATCGCGATGCGGTGGTCGAGGCGTTCGGCAAATGCTCCGACGAGGCGGTGACGGCCTGGGTGTTGGAGGGGCACTCGATCGAACCGTTCATCGACCAGCACGTGCCGATGATCATCGATCGCGGCCTGAAAGAGGACGAGATCTGGATCGCTGGGGCCGGCGAGGACATCTGGGCGGTGTCGATCTGGCAGTACGTCACGTCACCGGAGCGGTTCGTGGCCGATGCGGAGGAAGCGCGGGCGATGCGGGAGCAGGCGCCTGATCTCAGCGTCGCGCGCAGGTTGGAGGCGGTGACGTCACTGCTCGCCGCCGAACATCCGCGGGAATTCCCGCACCAGTACCTCCAGGTGATCGTCACCGTGCCGGAACATCGCGGCAAGGGTGCGGGCGCGGCGATTCTCGGCGACCGACTGAAGGTCTACACCGAACAGCAGGTGCCCGCCTTTCTCGAGGCCAGCACCGAACGCTCCTCGCGGCTGTATGCGCGGTGCGGGTTCGAGGCCACCGGGAAGACGCATCCGCTGCCGGAGAACGGGCCGACGCTGATTCCGATGTGGTTCCGGCCGTGATGCGATGATCCGACGCCAGGGCCGGGCGGGGCGCGCGTCGCGGCGGGTTAAGCTCGCCGGGTGAGCGACGCTGACCTGCTGCAAGGGCCGATCCATGATCTCCACGTCGAACTGGGTGCGACTTTCGCGCCGTTCGGTGGGTGGGAGATGCCGGTGTCGTACGCGGGGACCGTCGCCGAGCATCAGGCGGTGCGGACCACGGTCGGGCTCTTCGACGTCAGCCATCTGGGCAAGGCGACGGTGCGCGGGTCCGGCGCCGCGGACTTCGTCAACGCGACGCTGACCAACGATCTGGCGCGGATCCGTCCCGGCAAGGCGCAGTACACCCTGTGCTGCACCGAGGACGGCGGCGTCATCGACGATCTGATCGCCTACTACGTCGCCGACGACGAGATCTTCCTCGTCCCCAATGCCGCCAACACCGCGACCGTCGTGGCCGAAATGCGGAAGGTGGCCCCCGAAGCGATCACGGTGACCGACGAGCACCGCGACTACGCGGTGTTCGCGGTGCAGGGCCCGCGCTCCACCGAAGTCCTCACCGCGCTCGGCCTGCCGACCGACCTCGAGTACATGGCCTACGCCGATGCCGAATGGGAGGGGCGTCCGGTGCGGGTCTGCCGCACCGGCTACACCGGCGAACACGGCTACGAGCTGCTGCCGCGGTGGGCCGACGCCGAGCCGCTCTTCCGTGCGCTGGTGCGTGAGGTGCGGGCCGCCGACGGGCAGGTCGCCGGGCTCGGCGCGCGCGACACCCTGCGCACCGAGATGGGTTACCCGCTGCACGGGCACGAGCTGTCCACCGAGATCAGCCCGGTGCAGGCGCGAGTGGGCTGGGCGGTCGGCTGGAAGAAGCCGCAGTTCTGGGGCAAGGCTGCGCTGGAGCAGGAGAAGGCGGCGGGGCCGAAGCGAATCCTGTTGGGGCTGAAGGCGCTCGATCGCGGCGTGTTGCGGCAGGGGCAGCAGGTGCTGCTCGGGGAGGACGTTGTGGGCGAGACCACCTCGGGAACGTTCTCGCCGTCGCTGAAGGTGGGCATCGCGCTCGCCCTGCTCGACACCGAGGCCGCGCTCGAGCCCGGCGCCGAGGTCGCGGTGGATGTGCGCGGGCGCAGGCTGCGCTGCGAGATCGTGCGCCCGCCGTTCGTCGAGGTGAAGGCGAAATAGCCGGCGTCGTCCTGCCGGCCGACATCGTCACCCGACCGATCCGGCGACGCCGCTGATTCAATGCTGCCGGTGCCGACGGCGACCGCGCCCGGTGACTATCCGGCTGTCATCGGACGGGGACGACGCCCCCTGTCGTGTCTCGGCCACCAGCGCAACCAAACGCGCTGAAAAGCGGCGAAACCTCGACCGATAAGATCGCCTTATGACCGCTGCTGCACAGTTCACCCGTATTCCGCATCCGGCGCCGCTTCCGGAGCAGCGGGTACAGGAGATACTGACGGCACCGGGCTTCGGCCGGTACTTCACCGATCACATGGTGTCCATCGACTACACCGAGGCCGAGGGCTGGACCAACGCTCGCGTGGAGCCCTACGGGCCGCTGTCGATGGATCCGGCGACCATGGTGTTCCACTACGGCCAGGCCATCTTCGAAGGCTTGAAGGCCTACCGGCAGCCCGACGGTGGCGTCTCCTGCTTCCGGATCGACGCCAACGCCGCCCGCTTCCGCCGGTCCGCGCGCCGCATGGCGATGGCGGAACTGCCCGACGAGCTGTTCATCGAATCGGTGCGCCAGCTGCTCGAGGTCGATGAGCGCTGGGTGCCCGCCGCAGGCGGCGAGGAGTCGCTGTATCTGCGGCCGTTCATGTTCGCCACCGAGTCCGGCCTCGGCGTGAAGCCCGCCGCGGCCTACAAGTACCTGCTGCTCGGCTCACCCGCCGGCGCCTACTTCCCACGTGGTGTGAAGCCGGTGCGGGTGTGGCTGTCCACCGAATATGTGCGCGCAGCTCCCGGTGGTACCGGCGAAGCGAAGGTGGCGGGCAACTACGCGGCCTCGCTGCTTGCCCAGGCCGAGGCCACCGCGAAGGGCTGCGACCAGGTGGTGTGGCTGGACGCCTGCGAGCGCCGCTACGTCGAGGAGATGGGCACCAACAATCTGTTCTTCGTCTTCGGGTCCGGTTCCGAGGCCCGCCTGGTGACGCCGGAACTGTCGGGTTCACTGCTGCCGGGCATCACCCGCGACTCGCTGCTCACTCTTGCCGCCGACTCCGGCTACCAGGTCGAAGAGCGCAAGATCTCGGTGGAGGAATGGCGCAAGGGCGCCGAATCCGGTGAGATCACCGAGGTTTTCGCCTGCGGCACCGCCGCCGTCATCACGCCGGTCGGCTGGGTGCGCTCCGGTGATGAGGAGTTCGCCATCGGCGGCGGTGAGCCCGGAGAGGTCACCATGGCGCTGCGCGAGACCCTCACCGGAATCCAGCGCGGCACTTTCGCCGATATCCACCAGTGGATGCGCCGTCTGTGACGGTGCCCGCCATTCCGGCCGGCCGACGGTGGCCGGCACCGGCCGGAGGGGCGAATCGGTGGATCAGCCGGGCATGAGCGCCTGCCATTCGGCCAGCGACGTCGGCCGCAACACATAGTTGTTGGCGCGGATCGTGTCGAGAGAGGCGTTCGGATCCTGGCTGTACCAGTGGCCGGGATAGACCGTGGGATTGCCGTCCAGTTCGGACAGATAGCGCAGGCTGCGGAACATTGCCTCGGAATCGCCACCAGGGAAGTCGGTGCGCCCGCACCCGTCCACGAACAGCGTATCGCCGGCGATCAGGCGGTTGTCGAACAGGAAGCACTGGCTGCCCGGCGTGTGCCCGGGGGTGTGCAGCAACTCGATGTCGAACGCGCCGACGCTGACCTTGTCGCCGTGGTCGTGTCCGGTGAGTTCGCTGGGTGCTATCCCGGTGACATTGGCGACCCACGGCAGTTCCTGATTGTTGACATGCACTGCGACGCTGGTCTTTTCGAGTAACTCACGCACTCCGCGCAGGGTGAAGCCGAGCATGGTGCCACCGACGTGGTCGGGATGGTGGTGGGTGGCGAGCACCCCGGTCAGCCGCAGTCCGTCGTTGTCGGCGATATCGGCCAGCTCACCGGCGGCATACGCCGGATCGACCACCACGCACTCGCCGGTATCCCGGTCGCCGATCAGATAGGCGAAATTGCGCATCTGTGTCGCGATGGGATCACCGACGGCGAAATCCCGTCCGGACAACAGCTGACGAAAGTACAGGCGCTCGGCTGACATACCCGCCACTGTAGGGCCATGGGTATCAGCGGTGTCGGGTCAGCTGGCCGATTCGACACCGTACGACACACCGGATCGGGGATTCGCCCAGGTAGCGCGCCCCTCGGTGACTGGGACGGTTGCTGCGGAGTCGCCCGGAGTTGGTTGCAACGCGAGCGTGCCGGGCGAAGGTACCTTTCGCCCACCTCTGAGCGACAAGGCGATCCGGCTGTCGCTCAGAGGTGGGCGAACACGACTCCTCCCGAGCGCAGGCGCGGCGAACTTGTCGTACCCCATGTGCACACTGGGCGTATGGGCGGGGAGGAAATCTGCACGATTTCGGGAATCGAGCTGCGGTACGTGCTGACGTGGGCCATGTTCCAGGCCGGACGGCCGGTCACCGTGGCCGGGCTCACGGTAGATCTGGAACGCGCCGGGTTTCGAGTGCGCGGACGGTCGTCGAAGACCGTGTCGGACGCGTTGCGATGGGAAATCCGGCGTGGACGTGTCGTGCGTTGCGGACGTGGGATCTATCGGCCGGGTCGTATGCCTCGCCAGACGGCCGCCCGGATCCGCGACCGGGTGCGACGATTGCGTGTGGCAGCCGCGCGAGCGGTTCAGTGGCCCAGCGAGAAGCCGAGCGCGGCGACCGCGGTGGTGGTCTCGACGATGCCGCCGAGTACGTCGCCGGATAATCCGCCGAACCTGTGCACACAGTGCCGGGCGATGATGAGTGAGACGACCATGGCGACCACGACGATGCTCGGACCCAGCCAGCGATGGTCCGGCACGGCGAAGAATCCGGCCGCCACGGCAGCGAGCCCCCAGGCACCCGCGACGACAAGCGATTGCGTGCCCGCAACCAGCGCGCCGAATCCGGTGCCCGGAGCTGCCGAGATGCCGCGCCGGCACGCGGTGACAACAGCGACCCGGGCGACTACCACCGCCAGCACCACAGCGAACCACCGGTTTGCCTCGGCCAGCGCCGCGAACGACAACCCCTGCAGCCCAATGGCGAAGACGATGGCGGCGACGCCGAACGGTCCCGCGCTGCCGCTCTTCATGATCTCGCGGGCCCGCTCCGGCGGGCCATAGCTGCCGAGGCCGTCGGCGGTATCGGCGAGCCCGTCGAGGTGCATGCCCCGCGTGGCCAGCGCGAGCAGACCGACGGCCACCAGACCGGCAACCGCGCCGCTCGCGCCCGCTGCCGTGAGCAACCACAGCGCACCGGTCGCGAGCAGGCCGAGCGCCGCGCCGACGGCAGGCGCCCAGGCGATGGCGATCCCCGCGCTGCTGCGATCGATGGTGTCCGGTCCGCGGACCGGCAGCACCGTCAGCCAGGAGAACGCCAATCGGGGGCCGATCATGGGGCGGTCTCCGCCGGTGCATGCGTGGTGATCGGGCGGATGCCCCGGCGAGCGGTGGTGGCTCTTCTCGGTGTGTGCGGGGGCCCCGCGGGGAATTGGTGTGGGCGATGCGCCGTAGGGGCAGATGGTGCCGGCGTGTTGCTTCTCGACCTGCCCATCATTTGTGCAGGTCGACGGCGGGCACTGCGTCCGAGGTGCTCACGCCCGCCTCGTCGAAGGTGGCCATATCGGCGAGAGTGGCGACGGCCGCGCGCAGGATCGGGAGCGCCGTGAGGGCGCCGGAACCCTCGCCGAGGCGCATCTCGAGATCGATCAACGGCTCCAGCCGCAAGTTGGTCAGGGCGAGGGCGTGGGCGGGTTCGGTGGAGCGATGTCCGGCCAGCCACCAGTCGCGCGCTCCCGCGGCCAGGTCTTCGGCGACCAGCGCGGCGGCGGTGACGACGAGTCCGTCCAGGATGACCGGGGTGCGGCGGACCGCGGCCTGGGCGAGGAAGCCCGCCATGGCGGCGATATCGGCGCCCGCCGCGACGCGCAGCAGATCGACCGGATCCTTCGCGACCGGGCGGGCGCGGCGCATGGCATCGCGGATAGCGGCGACCTTGCGGATCCAGCCCGCATCGTCGACCCCGGTGCCGCGCCCGACCGCGGCGACCGGTTCGGTGTTGGTGAGGGTCGCGATCAGCACGGTCGCGGGGGTGGTGTTGCCGATGCCCATATCGCCGGCGATCAGCAGGTCGGCACCCGCATCGATCTCCTCATCGGCGATGGCGCGGCCGGCGGCCAGTGCGGCGGTGACCTCGTCGGTGGTGAGGGCGTCCTCGCGGTCGATGCGCCCGCTGGACCGGCGCACCTTGTGCTGCGAGATGCCAGGATCGGTCTCGGCGTCGACCGCCATATCGACCACCCGCACCGTCGCGTCGGCCACCCGGGCCACCGCGTTTACCGCCGCCCCGCCGCCGAGGAAGTTGGCGACCATCTGCGCGGTCACCTCGCTCGGATACGCCGAAACCCCCTGCTGGGCGATCCCGTGATCACCGGCGAACACCACCACCCGCGCCCGCTCGAACTGCTTGGGTGGGCACACGCCCTGACAGGCCGCGACCCAATTGCCCAGCGTTTCCAGCCGTCCCAGCGCACCGGCGGGCTTGGTCAGCCGGGCCTGCCGCTGCTGCGCCGCCGCCCGCACCTGCGCGTCCGGCGCCACCACCGCCCCGAATCCGTCTGTCACTGTGCCGAGCTCCTCCGGTCGCGCCTGCATCACTGCGCACCATCTTGCCCGGCGACGATCATCTGCCGCCTACCGCCCGTCACGCCGGCATCGCTTATCGGTTCGCCAGCAATTCCCGGGCCAGCGCCTCACTCCACCAGCGTTCGACCCGTTCGGGTGACCAGCCCCGCTCGACGGTGCAGGTGGTGTAGACGTCGATACTGCACAGCGCGGCGTAGATGTCGGTGGCGGTCGCGATATCGAGGCCGGGACGCAGGGTGGCATCGGGCCAGGACGAGAAGACCTCGACGCGGGTGCGATCGCCCAGCGTGCGCGCGCGCTCGTAGACGTCGGCCAGTTCCGGTTCGGTGCGGCCGGCTTCGCGCACCAGCTCGATGAGATTGCCGGCGCGTTCGAACAGCCTGCGGTCATAGCCGGCCATGGCGGCGGGTTGCCCGGCGGGATCGGCGCGCTCTTCCAGTTCGGCCAGTTGCTGCGGCAGGTCGGCCGCCAGTCGGATGCAGCACCGAACTGTTGCGGTGGTGAGTGCTGTTCGCTCAGCCCAGGCGCAATGGTAGGCCCGCGACGATGAGGACGGCTTCGTCGCATACCTGGGCGAGGCGCTGGTTGAGAGTGCCGATCTCGTCGCGGAAGAGGCGGCCTGAGCGGGTGGCGGGGATGACGCCCATCCCCACTTCCGGGCTGACGATGACCAGGCGATGGTCGTAGGCGGCGACGGCGGCGACGAGGGCATCGGTGTCGGGGGAGACGGTGCCGCGCGGTTGCTCCCAGGCGTCGTGGGCGTCGATGCGAGCGGTGAGCCAGGTGCCGAGGTCGTCGATCAGGGTGGCGCCGGGGAACGGGTCGGCGAGAACCGTTGCGGTATCGGCGTTCTCGACGGTCTCCCAGTCGGCGGGGCGGCGCTCACGATGCTTGGCGATGCGTTCGGCGAAATCGGTGTCGCTGGGGTCGGGGATCGCTGTGGCGATATAACGCACCGGGCCACCCGTCACCAGCGATTCCGCGTAGGCCGACTTCCCCGATCGCGCGCCGCCGAGGACGAGCGTGCGACCTGTGGGAGTTGGTTGAGGGGTGGGCGGCACCCGTCCACGCTATCAACCCGCCCGCCGGAGGACGGCCGCCGAACGCGCCTGCCGGGAGCATTGCGTGCCGGTACCCGGCGACGCGGCACCGCCCGGCGCGCTACCGCGTCCCACCGCCGAACCGGCGCCGATACTCCGTCGGCGCGATACCGACCACGCGCTGGAAGTGGTGGCGCAGCAACGCCGCCGATCCGAATCCGGCACGGGTGGCGATCTGTTCGAGCCCGAGATCGGTGTCTTCCAGCAGGTGTTCGGCGAGTTGCACGCGCTGGGTCGTCAGCCATTTGACCGGTGTGGTGCCGGTTTCGGCGGCGAAGCGGCGTGCGAAAGTGCGGGTGGACATGGTCGAGCGGGCGGCGAGGGATTCGACGGTGTGCGGGAGGTTGAGGTTGTCCTGCATCCATTCCAGCCTGGTGCGCAGGCTGTCGGAGGCGCAGTCGGGGACCGGGCGTTCGATGAATTGGCGCTGGCCGCCGTCGCGTTGCGGCGGCACCACCATGCGGCGGGCGATGCCGTTGGCGGCGGCGCTGCCGATTTCCCGGCGCACCAGATGCAGGCAGGCGTCGATGCCGGCGGCGGTGCCCGCGCTGGTGATGAGGTTGCCTTCGTCGACGAACAGCACGTCGGGGTCGACCGTCGCCTCCGGGAATCGCGCGGCGAGTTGGTCGACGTAACGCCAGTGGGTGGTGCATTTACGTCCGTCGAGCAAACCCGCGGCGCCCGCCAGGAAGGCGCCGGAGCAGACGGTGAGCACGATGGCACCGGCCTCGGAGGCCGCGCGCACGGCGGCGACGACGACGGGGTCGTGGTCGGTGGTGGCGGGAAAGGCGGGAATCGCCACCAGATCGGCGGCGGCGAGTTCATCGAGACCGTACTCCGGCGTGACGGTGACGCCCGGCGAGGTGGCCGGCAGCGGCCGCCCGGGCTCGCGCCCGCACACCCGGAAGTCGAAGCCGGGCAGGCCGTCGGCGGTGCGGTCGAGGCCGAAGACCTCGCAGATCACCCCGAACTCGAACATGGCCAGCCGCTCGGACAGGACGACGGCGACCCGGGACAACATGACGCCAGTCTATCTGGCCGAATATTGGTGAAGTATGTCAGTACTGCCACTTTCGGCCGTATATCGTCGAGCGAAAAATTACTGCCATGACTGGATTGGTGATAACCCTGGTGGCATTGGCAGCGTTCCTGGCAGCGATCGGCTGGATCGGCTTCGGCCGGATCGGCTCGACGGACATCATCGATCGCGACGTCGAACGAGCGCGTGACGAACTCGCGGCGATGCGTTCTCGACGGCGCGCGGGTGAGTGAAACTCAGACCGCGTCGCCCGGGCCGACCCGCGGCTTCGGCGCCCGCATCTTGCGGATCTGTGACGCACGCACAAAGGCGTACCACCCCAGCCGGAACCCGGTGTCGGTGGAATCGGGGAACCGCTCGCGGACCCGGTTGTTGACGATGCGGCCGAGCATCACGCCCTCGATGGCCATGAACAGCATCATGACCAGCATGGCCAACGTCACGATCGACTGCAGCGCCGGAGCGGCGAACATCGACAGGATCAGCACCAGCGCCATCGGCATGAACAGGCCGACGAGGTTGCGGCGGGCGTCGACGATATCGCGGACGAACGCGCGCACTGGGCCCTGATCGCGGGGCAGCAGGTACTTGTCCTCGCCGGCCAGCATGCGGGCGCGCCGGTCCTGGGCGGCGGCGCGGCGCTCGGCGGCGGCCGTCTTGCGCTCGGCCTTGTTGCCCCTGGTGGCTTTGCGCCGGGCACGGGCCTCTTTCGCGGTGAGCGGAGCGGGCGCGACCGGGCCGCGACGCCTGCCTTCGGCGTCACGGCGTTTCGGGGTGGGACGGCCCTTACCCGCGGTGGCGGTGGCGGCCTGCCGCGCGGAACTCGCGGCGGGATCGCCGTCCGCGGTCGTGCGGTCGGCGGGCTCGTCGGTGGTGCTGGAGTCGCCGCGGCGGAACAATTTCACAGCAACCAGGCTATTCGATATATGCCACGGCCGGAAATGCGGTCTGCCCGACACACGTGGGCCGGGTCACCCGGGTCGGGTCCGGCACAGGCGGAGAAGGTGGCAAGATGGGAATAGCAGCCCGCCCGGTGGTGTTGACTCCCGACGAGCCGTGCGCTGTTCACGGGATGACCACAGCTGTCCTTAGGAGAGTTCATGACAGTGCAGAACGAGACCGAAGTCCACGGTGTGACGCTCACCGACGCAGCCGCCGCGAAGGCGAAGGCGCTGCTGGACCAGGAGGGTCGTGACGACCTGGCATTGCGGATCGCCGTGCAGCCGGGTGGTTGTGCGGGCCTGCGCTACCAGCTGTTCTTCGACGACCGTTCGCTCGACGGCGACCTGACCGTCGATTTCGGTGGCGTCACCCTCGCGGTCGACCGGATGAGTGCCCCGTACGTCCAGGGCGCCTCGATCGACTTCGTCGACACCATCGAGAAGCAGGGGTTCACCATCGACAACCCCAACGCCACCGGCTCCTGCGCCTGCGGCGATTCGTTCAACTGATCTCAGTTGTTCCTTCAACGGACACGTAGTTGATACGGTGAAGACCCGGACTCCGGTCCAGGTCTTCGCCTTTTGCCGCCTTCAGAGGGGTTCAGCTACGTGTCCATTGCCGTATCCGCGTCCATTGCGACCGACCATCTCATGCGTTTTCCCGGGCGGTTCGCCGACGTCCTGCTGGCCGATCAGCTCGACCATGTGTCGCTGAGCTTCCTCGTCGACGATCTGGTGATCCGTCGCGGTGGGGTCGGCGGCAACATCGCCTATGCCATGGGCCTGCTCGGCCGGAACCCGCTGCTCCTCGGCGCCGTCGGTGCCGATTTCAGCGAGTACCGGCAGTGGCTGGAAGCCCACGGTGTCGACTGCTCGGCCGTGCGCATCTCCGATTCCGCGCACACCGCCCGCTTCGTCTGCACCACCGACGAGGACATGGCCCAGATCGCCTCGTTCTACCCGGGGGCGATGAGCGAGGCCCGCGACATCTCCATCGCCGGCCTGGTCGAGGAGAACCGCACCCTCGACCTGGTGCTGGTCGGCGCGAACGACCCCGAGGCGATGCTGCGGCACACCGCCGAATGCCGTGAACTCGACATTCCTTTCGCCGCCGACCCCTCTCAGCAGCTGGCCCGGCTCGACGGCGACCAGACCGTCCAGCTCATCGACGGCGCCGCCTACCTGTTCACCAACGAATACGAGTGGGGTCTGCTCAAGCAGAAGTCCGGGCTCACCGAGGAGGAAGTGGCCTCCCGTGTCGGCATCCGGGTCACCACGCTCGGCAAGAACGGCGTGGTCGTGGTCGATCGCGACGGCTCCGAGGTCCGCGTCGGCGTGGTGCCGGAGAACGCAAAGGTCGACCCGACCGGCGTCGGCGACGCCTTCCGCGCCGGCTTCCTCACCGGCCACACCGCCGGCCTGAGCCTGGAGCGTGCCGCGCAGCTGGGTTCGCTGGTTGCGGTGCTGGTGCTGGAGACCGTCGGCACGCAGGAATGGAGCCTGGACCCCGATGACGCCCTCAAGCGACTGACCCAGGCCTACGGGCCCGAGGCCGCCGCCGAATTGGAGCCGTTGCTGCGCTGAGGCTCCGCTCGGGCAGCACGCCGCGTCAGCTCGAGCCGGTGTGTCGCCGTACGCGGTGCTCGTCGGTACCGGTCCGGCTCGGCCCGAGGTCCACACCACCGTCGCGTCGGCCGCGTTCGAGGGTCTCGAGTTCGCTCCCGATTTCAGCGGCGCGGTGTAGTCCGGACCGACCCCGAATAGCCGAGTGCCCCGCTCGAAAGAGCGGGGCACTCGCTTTTTCTCGGCTATCGGCGCTCTACAGCGTCACCGGGTACGCCGGCTCCTGGATCTCCGGCTTGATCCGGTCCTCGACGAAGATCCCATGCCACACCATGAACACCAGCAACGTCCAGAGCCTGCGGCTGTGGTCGGAGGTGCCCGCGCGGTGCGCTTCGAGCATCTTGGTGATCGCGGCCTTGTCCAGCAGGTGGTCGGTCTGCGATTCGGCGATCTGCTGCTGGGCCCAGTCGTAGAGTTCGGTGCCGCGCAGCCAATGCCGTAGCGGGACAGGGAAACCCAGCTTGGCGCGGTGCAGCACGTGCGAAGGCACGATGCCTTCGAGGGCCTGGCGCAGCGCGTACTTGGTGGTGTCCTTGGTGATCTTCTGCTCGAACGGGATCCGCTCGGCGACCGCGAAGACCTCCGGGTCCAGGAACGGCACGCGCAGTTCCAGCGAGTTCGCCATCGTCATCTTGTCGGCCTTGACCAGGATGTCGCCGCGCAACCAGGTGAACAGGTCCAGATGCTGCATCCGGGCCACCGGATCCCAGCCGCGCGATTTCGCGTAGATCGGGGCGGTGACGTCCTGATGGGTCCATTCGGGCCGGAAATCGCGCAGCACCGCGCGCAATTGGGCGTCGTTGAAACTGCGGGCATTGCCGTAGTAGCGCTCTTCCAGCGTCAGCGAACCGCGGTGCAGCAGGCTCTTGCCGCGGGTGCCTTCCGGAATCCGGTCCGACAGCTTGCCCGCCAGCCGGCGCAACCCCCGCGGCAGCCGCTCGAACGGCTTCAGCGACAACGGTTCCCGGTAGATGGTGTAGCCGCCGAACAGCTCGTCGGCGCCCTCGCCGGATAGCACCACCTTGACGTGCTTGCGGGCCTCCTTGGCCACGAAATACAGCGGCACCAGTGCGGGGTCGGCCACCGGATCGTCGAGGTACCAGACGATTTCGGGAATGGCGGCGGCGAACTCGGCGGGCGAGACCACCTTCACGATGTGCCGGGCCCCGATCGCGGCGGCGCTCTCGGCGGCGACATCGACCTCTGAATAGCCTTCCCGCTCGAACCCGGTGGTGAAGGTGATCAGGTTCGGGTTGTGCCGCATGGCCAGCGCGGCGATGGCGGTGGAATCGATGCCGCCGGACAGGAACGAACCGACGGTCACATCGGCGCGCATGTGCTTGGCGACCGAGTCCTCCAACGCCGCGGCGATCTCCCGGTAGCGGGCCTGCTCCGAGCCAGCCGCGAACGGCTTGACCCGGAACGTCGGCTCGAAGTAGCGGACCGTCTTCGGTTCCTCGCCGGGCTGGACCATCGCGTAGCTACCGGACTCGAGCCTGCGGATGCCTGCGTGCAGCGTCTCCGGCTCGGGCACGTATTGCAGCACCGTGTAGTGCTCGAGCGCGCGCGGATCCAGCTCATCACCGGCACCGATCGCCGGCAGCAGCTCGAGCAGGCTCTTCTTCTCGCTGCTGAACGCGGTCCCACCGGGGCCGGTGGCCAGGAACAGCGGCTTGATGCCGAACGGGTCGCGGGCCAGGAACAACTGCTCGGTCTCGGTATCCCAGATCGCGAAGGCGAACATGCCGCGCAACCGGCGCACCGCATCGGGGCCCCAATAGTGGAAGGCCGCCACGATGGACTCGCTGTCGCCCTCGGTGGCGAACATGGCACCGTCCGGGAACTCGGCGGCGTGCTCGCGTGCCAGCTCCTCGCGCAGCTCGAGGTAGTTGTAGATCTCACCGTTGAAAGTGAGGGCATAGCGCTGCGGATTGTCGGCCGGGCCCCAGCGCAGCGGCTGATGCGAATGCTCGATATCGATGATCGACAGGCGGTTGAAACCGAAGATCACATGCTCGTCGTGCCAGGTGCCGCGCTCATCCGGCCCGCGGTGGCGGCCGCAGTGCAGGGCGTCGTACACCTGCTCCACCGTGTCGGGCGCTGCTTTGTCAGACGTCAGAAATCCGAGCAGTCCACACACGGCGTCGGCAACCTCTTTCCTGCGGTCGGGCGCCGCGCCGATCCGGTTCGCGCGCGGCGGGGGATTCCCTGGCGAAAATCTAGTGACCGAGTATGCCCCACGCGGCGGCCGATCGCCTTGTTCAGGGCAGCGATCCCGGCGGCGCCGACGCCGGGAATCGTCCGCATCCGCGCCGACATCCGGTGCCGCACAGATGCCGCGGCCAGCGGTCCCACGTCGGGCGGCTATCGGCGGTCGTGGCCCGCGTTCCGGTCGTGCGGCCGCGACGCGGACGGCCAGGTGCAGGGCCGATGGCGTCACCGGCGCGGATGCGTGCCGCACCACGGAGTGTCGAAGCCGACCCGACGCGGAACCAAGACCAGGTTTGGTCTACGCTGCGTAGTACTCGGGCCGTCCCGTGGTGCTCCGTGCGCGAAAGCGCCGGTATCCGCGGTGAGGTTCGGACAAGCTGTTGACGTGCCGTCCCCAGCGGGCGGTGCAGTGTCGGAATGTGTGGCGACCAGGAAGGCGTGAGCGTGGCGCACAAGGCGAGCGACGAGATCGGGGCACACCCCGCCCGGGGGCGGCAGGGCCGTGTCCTTCGGCGGGCCGGGCTGGCGGTGTCCTTGGGGATCACCGCGATGCTCGTCTCGGGCTGCTCGATCGACAATGTCTGGCTGCGGTTCGGCTGGCCATCGGGCATCACGCCGCAGGCCACCCGCATGCGCGAGCTGTGGACCTGGTCGGTCGTCGCCGCCCTGCTGATGGGTGTGCTGGTGTGGGGTCTGACCTTCTGGACCATCGCCTTCCACCGCAAGAAGAAGGACTCGCCGGAGTTCCCGCGCCAGACCGGCTACAACGTGCCGCTGGAGCTGACCTACACGGCGATCCCGTTCGTCATCATCGCGGTGCTGTTCTACTTCACCGTCGTGGTGCAGAACTACGTGCACGAGAAGGTCGACAACCCCGACGTCGTCGTGGATGTGACCGCCTTCCAGTGGAACTGGAAGTTCGGCTACCGCACCGTGGACCTGAAGAACGGCTTCACCTACAACGGCATCGACACCGAGCGTGAGGCCCTCAACGAGGAGCAGCTGAAGGCCTACGAGGAGCGCATCGACCCTGAGCACGGCCACCCGCAGCCGGGTCCGGTGCACGGCAAGCCGGAAAACGACATCCTGTCCTACCTGCACTACGACAAGATCGAGACCATCGGCTCCAGCAACGAGATCCCGGTGCTGGTGCTGCCGACCGGCAAGACCATCGAGTTCCAGCTCGCCGCCGCCGACGTCATCCACGCCTTCTGGGTGCCGGAGTTCCTGTTCAAGCGCGACGTGATGCCGAACCCGAAGGAAAACCACTCCGACAACGTCTTCCAGATCACCAAGATCGAGAAGGAAGGCGCGTTCGTCGGCCGCTGCGCCGAGATGTGCGGTACCTACCACTCGATGATGAACTTCGAGGTCCGCGCCGTCTCGCCGGAGAAGTTCCAGGCCTACATCGAAGCGCGCGACAAGGGCATGACCAACGCCCAGGCGCTCGAGTCCATCGGTGAATCGCCGGTGGCCACCTCCACCCGGCCGTTCAACACCGACCGCACCGTCAAGAGCGCGGCCGAGAGCAACTGAGGACTGATCTGACATGAAGATCGAAGCGCGGATTTTCGAACTGCTGACGGTGTTCTTCGTCATCGTCGGCATCGTCTACGGCTTCTTCACGGCACAGTCGCGCACCGGCGTCGAATGGGCGGGCACCACCGCCATCGTGCTGACCGCGGGCCTGTCGCTGATCATCGGCACCTACTTCCGCTTCGTCGCCCGGCGCCTGGACCTGCGCCCGGAGGACTACGAAGACGCCGAGATCGTCGACGGCGCCGGCGACCTGGGCTTCTTCTCGCCCGGCAGCTTCTGGCCCATCTGCCTCGCGGCCGCCGGTTCGGTCACCGCCCTCGGCCTGGCCTTCTTCCAGTTCTGGCTGATCGGCATCGGCGTCGTGCTGGTCCTGATCGCCGCCGGCGGTCTGGTCTTCGAGTACCACATGGGTCCCGAGAAGCACTGACACAGCAGCACGGCGATCGCCCCACCGGTTCCTACCGGTGGGGCGATCGCCGTTTCACGGGGTTCCGGTGAGCCTCGTCAAGCGCCTATCTGTTCCGGCGCCTCGGACATGGCTGCGGCCCACCCGCGCGGGCGAGGATCGAATCATGGAAAACAGCACAGTGCTCGTCATCGGTGGGACCGGCAAAGTGGGGCGGCGCGTCGCCGCGCTACTGCGGGAGCGCGGAGTCGACGTCCGCGTCGCCTCCCGATCCGGTGAGATTCGATTCGACTGGACCGACCCGCAGACATGGGACGCCGCGCTCGTCGGGGTACAGGCCGTCTTCGTGGTGCCGTTGGATGTCTCGCCGTCGCCCACTCCGGCGCTGGTGCGTGCGGCCGCCGCGGCAGGTGTTCACCGGGTGGTGTTGCTGTCCGCGCGTGGTGTCGATACGCCGGGGTACTTCGGAGACGACTACGCCGGTGGCCGATCCCACCTCGACGGGGAGGCGGCACTGCGCGCGTCCGGCCTGTCCTGGACGGTGCTGCGGCCGAGCTGGTTCATGCAGAACTTCTCCGAAGGCGCCTTCCTCGACGGTGTGCTCTCGGGTCGGCTCGCCTTGCCGACCGCCGAGGGAAAAGCGGCCTTCGTCGACGCAGGCGACATCGCCGAGGTCGCCGTGGCGGCTCTGACCGGTGACGGGCATGACGGGCAGATCTACGATCTGACGGGGCCTGCGCCGCTGAGCATCCCGGAGGCACTCACCGAGATCGCGGTGGCCTCGGGGCGGCGTGCGGACTACGTTCCGGTGGAAGTCGCCGACTTCGTGCGGGAGCTGACCGAGCTCGGCCTCTCCGAGGCGGAGATCGACCTTTGGTCGGGCGCCTTGCGGTCGATTCGCACCAGCTCCGACGCGGTGGTCGCCGACGGGGTACGCCGTGCGCTCGGCCGGGAACCGCGAACCTTCGCCGAATTCGCCGCGGCGGAGGCGGATGCCTGGCGCGCGTAATCGGCGGTGGCGACCCGGGTGTCGGAGCCGCCGACCGCGGTGCGACGGTAGGCACTCGGGCTCATCCCGCGAACCCGCTTGAACGCGCTGGAGAAGCCGAACGCATCGGCATATCCGACTCGCCGGGCGATCGCGGCCACGGTGAGCTCGGAATGGGCCAGCAGGTCGGCCGCGAGGGTGAGCCGCCATTCGGTGAGGTAGGCGGCCGGGCTCTGGCCGACCGAGGCAGTGAAGCGAGTGGTGAAGGTGGTGCGCGCGACCCCGGCGGTCGCGGCCAGCTCGGCCGTCGACCAGGCCCGTGCCGGGTCGGCGTGCAGAGCGGCCAGCGCCGGGCCGACGACGTCATCGCCGAGTGCGCGATACCAGGCCGGCGGTTCGGCTTCGGGGCGGTCGAACCATTCGCGCAGCGTGCACACCAGCAGCCAGTCCAGCATCCGGTCGAGCACGATCTGCCGGCCCGGTCCCGACAGCGTCAGCTGCGCTTGCAGATAATCCCGCAGCGGGCCGCAGTCCTCGGCATCGGTGACCACCGCGACCCGCGGCAGCACCCGCAACAACCGTTGCGGCACCTCGGCCCGGATGTCGTAGGAGCCGACCATCAGCACGGTCGGCTCCGCCTCGGTCACGCCGGGTCCGGGCGCGTCGGTGAACGTGAACGGATCGGGCCCGCACACGATCGCCGTCTGCCCCGCCCCGATCCGCCGCGGCTCGCCATCACCGGTGTCGAGCACCCCGCCGCCGCGCATCGGCGCGCACAAGGTCAGATACGCCGACTCACCCAGCAGCAACGACCCCGACGGCGCAAGCTGTGACTGCTCGAACACCGATCCATCGCCCCGGACGTTGCGCAGCAGTTCGTCGAACACATCCACACCGCCACGATAGGGGTCCGTGGCGGCGCGAGCGACGGAGCCGACCGCGCACTACTCCCCGGATTCGTAGCGCAGGGCGTTCTCCGAGCGGCAGATTTCGTCGATGGTGGTGACGATGTCGCGGAGTTGTTCGGAAGGCAGGGAGGCCGGGCGCAGGCGGCAGGTGAAGGTGATGAGGCCGTGGTCTTCGGAGGGCAGGCCGCGGGTGGCCGATTCCGCGCGCAGGAATTTCGAGCGCACGCCGTAGGTCATGGCGGAGATGACGGTGAAGCAGCCGGTGCGTTCGCGGTGGCCGGCGAACAGGTCGTGCAGGCGGTAGAAGACCGAGGTGTAGCTCGACAGCGGCGCGAACACGCCGACGCGGTAGGCGGGGCCGCGTTCGGAGGAGCTGATGACGGTGTCGGCGAGATATTCGGCATCGCGCAGGGTGAGCACCTTCGGGGTGAGCATGACCGCGCCCGCGGCGGCGTTGCGCACCGGCATGCCCGCGCGGCCGCCGGCGGCCGAGGCGATCACACCGAGCGATTTACGGGCCCTGGTGCCCACTTCGCGGCGCGCGCGCAGCGAACGGGTGGGTGCGGTGGGGTAGAGGCTCGACCACTGGCCGAACCGCACGGTGCCCAGCTGCACGTGCCCGGTGCCGACCGGCCGCGACACCTTCAGCGGCGCCGTATCGACCCAGCGGCCCACCTGCAACACCGCCTCGCCGGGCCGCGCGACCTGACCGTGCGCGTACTCGACGAAGGAATCGAAATCCAGGAAGCGGTGGGCGTTGGTGCTGAGCCAGCTGTGGTCCTTGTCCACCGCGACGGTGTCGAGGGTCAGCGCGGTGATGATGCCCGCGCGCCCGCCTGCGCCGAGAATGCGATGGAAGCGTTCGGTGTGATGGTCGCGCCCGCAGGTACCGATGCGCCCGTCCGGATCGACGTACTCGAGGTCGACGATCTGATCGATGAACATGCCGTACTTGTGCGAGGCCGTGCTCACTCCGCCGACGGAGGCGAATCCGCCCGCGGTGATATCGCGGTGGTCGCCCACGATCGGCAGACCGAGCCCGTGCGCGCCGAGCCGCCGGTCGATCTCGGACAACCGAGCGCCGGCCTGCACCCGGACCGTGCCGCGCCGGAGATTGATATCGAGCACCGAATTCATCCGGCGCATCGACACCACGGCGCGCTGATCGGGCACCGACACGCCGTCGTCGACCAGCTCACCACCGCAAACAGTGAGCGGTTCGGCGCGCTGACGCGAATCGCGCACGGTGCGAACGACATCCGCGGTGTCACGAGGGAGATGTTCTTCGGCGGCGACAGTGTGCGGCGTGCTCATGGCACGCAAGCTAACCACAGCACGCGCCCGCGTGCGCGGCCGATCCTGCCGGTTCATCGGCCCGGTGCGGGCAGCCGCCGACTGAACAGCACCGTTGCGCTCGCATCGCACAGATTCACCGTCAGATCCCTTGACCGGCCGTCGATCAGCACCTCGCCGAAATGCTGGTAGGCGCCGTCGAGCGGGGAGGTATTCGGCTGCGGCGGGGCGTGCACGAACACCGCTTCGGGACCGAAGGTCGGATCGAGAGTGTTGGGTCCGAACGCACCCGCGTTGAGCGGGCCGGAGACGAATTCCCAGAACTCGTCGAAATCGGTGAACGCGGCGCGTTCAGGGGAGTAGTGGTGGGCGGCGGTGTAGTGGACGTCGGCGGTCAGCCACACCACGCCGGTGACCCGATCGCGTTTGATCGCCGAGAGCACCTGGGCGATCTCGGATTCGCGGCCGGAGGGTGCGCCCGGCTTTCCGTTGGCGGGGCCTTCGAACGCGGTCTTGCCGTCCGGCACCACCACACCGAGCGGCAGGTCGTTGGCGATGATCTTCCAGGTGGCGGTGGAGGCACGCAGCCCGTCGATGAGCCAGCGGGTCTGCTGCTGGCCGAAGATGTGGCCGCCGGGGGAGACGTTGGCGCCGTTGGTGTCTTTGTAGGTGCGCATATCGAGCACGAACACATCCAGCAGCGGGCCGTAGGAGATGGAGCGATAGAGCCTGCCGTCGGCGGCCTCGTGCGGGTCGAGCGGGTTCCACTCGTGGAAGGCCTGCCAGGCGCGGGCGGCGAGGGTGTTCATATCGCGCTCGGTGTAGCCCTTGTCGGCGGCTACAGTGCCGCCGGGCGACCAGTTGTTGGTGGTTTCGTGGTCGTCCCACTGGACCAGCTGCGCGACCGAGGAGTTGAAGCGGCGGACGTTGTCGTCGGAGAGGTTGTAGGCGTACTGGCCGCGAAATTGGTCGAGGGTTTCCGCGACCGCACTCTTGGCTTCGGTGACGATGTTCTTCCAGACCCGGCCGTCGGGCAGCGGCACGGTCTCCCGCAACGGCCCGTCGGCGTAGACGACGTCGCCGGAGTGCAGGAACAGGTGCGGGTCGCGGGCGGCCATGGTGGAGAAGATCCGCATGCCGCCGATATCGGGATTGATGCCGAAGCCCTGGCCCGCGACGTCACCGGACCACTGCAACCGGATATCGGCCGGGGCCAGCGGGGCGGTGCGGAAGACGCCCGTCAGGGGTTCGGAGGTGGCGCCGTCCTCGCCTTCCAGGGTGACGCGGTAGTGCACGAGTTCGCCCGCGGGCAGCCCGGAGACGCGCAGGCGGCCGGTGCCATCGGTATCGGGGGTCAGCAGCGGTCCGGTGAATCGTTTGGCGTCGGCGAAGGATTCGGTAGCGGCGGTTTCCACGATCAAGGTCGCGGGACGGTCCGAACGAGCCCAGAGGAGGGCGCCGTCGCTACGCGGATCGCCGACGGCGACGCCGTGGGTGAGCGTCGGCCGCTGCCGGACCAGCGCGGGCCCCGCATCGTTCGAGCAGGCCGCCAGCGTGGGTGCGGCCACAAGGCCGAGCGCCGAGGTGCGCAGCAATGCGCGCCGGGAGAAGCCGGTGCCGGGGCGGAGAACAACCATGGCGTCGACTGTGGCGCAGCCGGGGCAACGCAATGTGAACGCGCGTCGTCGGCCGGGTCAACGACTCGCCGATGCTCCGCACGCCGGGACCGGGTGGCGAGCCGCACCCGTCGACTCAGCGCGAGGCGAGAGTGTTCAGCCGGTGCCCGATGGCCGCCGTCCAATCCACCTGGCCCACCGTCGCGTAGTCGATCCACATGGTCCCGATGTCATCGCGACCCGCGGCGCGGAAGCTACCGCGCTTATCGGCTTCGAGTACGACGTTCATGCCGTTGTCGGCGGCGAGGAAGGTCAGTTCGAGTTGGTTGACGCGCGGGAAGCGCGGGGAGGGACCGAATTCGATTTCCTGATAGAACGGCAACTGCTGCGCAGCGCCCGCGATGCGCCCGGCTTCGACATCGGTGCTACGCAGCGCGAAACCCCAGCGCAGGATCGCGTCGAGCACCGCCTGCTGCGCGGGCAGTGCGGCGACGGCGATGGGGTCGGTGTCGGTGGCGTCCACGCCGCTGTCGAGTTCGACCACCGTGCGGACCGCGATGGCCGCGCCGGGCAGGTAGCGGCCGTTGTAGAAGGTGATCGGGGTTTCCCTCGGAACGTGCAGCGCGAACGGGAATTCCAGGAACGCCCCCGGCCCGACCTCGAAGCCACCGTGCAGCGGCAGTTGCGCGAAGGAGGCTTCACCGAGGGCTTCGCCGTCGCTGTACTCCACCTCCACCCGGGTCACCAACTCCACGCCGACCCTCGACACGCGTTGCCGCGCCTGCCCGCCGCGCAACCGAACGACGCCCCGCACCACCCCGCCGGGTTGCACCCCGGTACCGAACAATTCGGTTTCCACCTCGGCCGCACCCACCCCGACCGACGCAAGCAACTTCTTGAACATGACCGCGACTCTGCCATCCCGGACGTGGCGCACCATTACCGATCGGTAGCGCTGTGATCGAGGACATTCACCATGAAACCGAAACGGGCCGCGGCGATTTCGATGGTGTCGACGGGCGTGCCGGCAAGGAGCTGTTGTGGCGGGGTGAATCCGGGGCGGTACCGGCCACCGAGGCGGCCTCCGGGACGGTCGCCCGCGCACTGCCCTCCGATGCAGACGTCCCGCCCACCGGAAGGTGAGCGGGACGTCGAGAACGGAATTCAGCTCGCGGCGGACTCGGGGATGCGGGTGGCTTCGGGCGCCGAGCCGGACGGCACGCCCTTCTTCAGGCTGGCGGCGTAGACGTCGACGTACTCCTGGCCGCTCATGCGCATGAGTTCGTACATGACCTCGTCGGTGACGGCACGTTCGACGAAGCGGTTGCCGCCCATGCCTTCGTAGCGGGAGAAGTCGATGGGGGCGCCGAACTTGACGGTGACCTTGCGGCGGCGCCAGCGGAACGGTCCGGGCGGGCTGACCTCGTCGGTGCCGATCACCGCGACCGGGATGACGGGGACACCGGTCTCCAGCGCCAGTCGCGCCATTCCGGTCTTGCCCTTGTAGAGGCGGCCGTCGGGGGAGCGGGTGCCCTCCGGGTACAGGCCGACCAGCCGACCCTGATCGATGAGTTTGCGGGCGGCGTTGAGGGCGTCCTCGGCGGCGCTGGCCCCACTGCGGTCGATCGGGTACTGCCCGGTGCCGCTGAAGAAGAACTTCTGCAGCCTGCCCTTGAATCCGGGGGTGTTGAAGTATTCGGCCTTGGCCAGGTAGTTGATCCGGCGCGGGCTCATCAGAGGTGCGAACAGCCAGTCCGCGAACGAGAGGTGGTTACCGGCGAGAATGGCTGCGCCGTCGGCGGGAATGTTCTCCACGCCTTCTACCGTGGGCCGGTTGTAGATGTGGATGAGCGGGCCGATCAGCACGTACTTCAGCAGCCAGTAGAACATGACGTCCTTACCCCCGGGAGCGGGATCGTAGGCGGGCACCTCTCGGTTGCCGACTTTACCGCTGGACGCAGATCACATCCAAGCGCAGAGGCGAATCTCACCACACCGCGTCGGCCCGGTGCGGTCCCCGGCCCGGTGCTGTCGGGAGTTTCCGCGTCCGCGGCCCGAGGCCGGCGGTGCGCGCGGACGGCGCGGATTCGGTTTGCCGCGAGTGTGCCCGGCGCGCCGGCCGGCTGCGTTCCGCGACGACCGCGTTCGACGACGACCGCGCTCAGCGACTGGTGTGCGCGACCGAGGAGATGTCACCGCCGGGCGCGGCGAGCGCGGCCCGCGCCATCTCGGCGACGCCGATCATGCCCGCCGCCTCACCGAGTTGGGTAGTGCGGATGCGGGCGAGCGGCCGATGCCCGCGGCCGGTGAGCGCGGCGGCGTACTGTTCGCGGGCATCATCGAGGAACAGCGGCGCCGAACTACTCACCCCGCCCGCGATGACCACCAGGTCCGGATCGAAGATGTCGGCGACGAAGGCCAGGCCGAGCCCGAGCCAGCGGGCGAAATCGGTCATGGCGCGCAGTGCGAGCGGATCACCGTCCTGGGCCGCGCCGGCGACGCGACGGCCGGTGAGCGAGCCCGGATCCCGCAGCACCTCCCTGGCCAGCAACGATGGGCCTGGGTCGGTGGCGAGTAGTTCGATCGCGGTATCGGCCAGCGCCGTCCCGCTGCAGTAGCGCTCCCAGCAGCCGCGCTTGCCGCACGCGCAGGCCCGCCCTTCCGGAACCACCTGCAGATGCCCGAGTTCGGGTGCGATGCCATGTGTGCCGCGATAGAGCTTGCCGTCGATGAGCAGGGCGGCCCCGATGCCGGTGCCGATCGCCACCAGCACCACGTTGTGCCCGCCCGCCGCCGCGCCGAACCGGTATTCGGCCCACATGGCGGCATTGGCGTCGTGTTCCAGCAGCACCGGCAGGCCGAGCCGGTCGGTGAGCCGCTGCGCGACCGGCGCGTCCTGCCAGGGCAGATGCGGTGCGAACCGGACGGTGGTGTGGTCGCCGTTGACGAAACCGGCCACCGCCAGACCCACCGCGTCGATGCGATGGCGACCGGCGAGTTCGCGCACCGCCCGGTCGATTGCGTCATCGAGCGCCCGCGCCGAATGCGGGGTCGGCGCCTGCACGGTGTCGAGCACCGAACCTTCGCTGTCGACCACCGAGGCACGAATGTTGGTGCCGCCGACGTCGATTCCGACGGTCAGTGGGTGCGAACCCGCCGCCGATGCGGTCATGTCTTGATCGTCACGGGAATGCCGACGTAACGGGATCGACTGCGCTTGCCTCCGCCCGATTCCGCGGCGCCGGCGCCGGTGCCGGACT
>NZ_BAFY01000083.1 GCF_000308555.1 Nocardia cyriacigeorgica NBRC 100375
CGCGTTCGACGCGTTCGACGACTGGTGTGAGGGCCCCACCGACTGAGTGGGGTCAGCGCGGGGTGAGCCGGACGACCGGGTAGATCCGCGTGGACTTCTTCTGATACTTGCCGATGCGCGGTTCCTCGGCGACGATGCGCTTCCAGGCGTCCTCGCGGTCGGTGCCGTCGAGCGTCTGCGGAATGACGTCGACGGTGCCTTCACCGGGTAGTTCGATCGTGACCTGGTCTGGATGGGCGGTGAGGTTGGCGTACCAGTCGGGGTTCACGCTGCCGCCGCCGGAGGCCACGACCAGCTTGGCGTCGCCGTCGCCGAACCAGGCGAGCGGCGTTTCGCGGCGCTGTCGGCTGCGGCGGCCGATCGTGTGCAGGATCAGCACGTTCATGCCCATCACCTTGCCGCTCGCCTTACGCCGCATCTTCGCGGCGGTACGGGCGTTCATCTTCTTCTGGAACCACCGCGACACCGGCCCCGGCGTACCGGGCTTGCGCTTGCCCAGCTGCTGATCGCCTGTCATAGCCTGACCTCCCATTACTCGGCCCCGGACGTCGCGCAGATCTCCTGCGCGACGCGAACTCGGTATCACGCTAGCCAGCACCTACCGCTCGCCGCTTCTCGATTCCTGATCGACACACCGTGGGATCCCGCCGCAACCAGCCCGAAACGGGGACGAGCCCTCCCGCACCGAAGTGCGGGAGGGCTCGAAAGATCGTGCGTTACTTCGATTTACACGTCGAAGTAGAGCTCGAACTCGTAGGGGTGCGGACGCAGGTTCACCGGGGCGATTTCCTGCTCGCGCTTGATGTTGATCCAGGTCTCGATCAGGTCCTCGGTGAAGACGTTGCCTTCGGTGAGGTAGTCGTGATCGGCCTCGAGGCGGTCGATGACCGTGGCCAGGCTGGTGGGGGCCTGCGGGATGTTCTTGGCCTCCTCCGGCGGGAGCTCGTAGAGGTCCTTGTCGACCGGGGCCAGCGGCTCGATCTTGCGCTTGATGCCGTCCAGGCCGGCCATCATCATGGCGGCGAAGGCCAGGTACGGGTTACCCGAGGAGTCCGGCGCGCGGAACTCGATGCGCTTGGCCTTCGGGTTGTTGCCGGTGACCGGGATGCGGACCGCGGCGGAGCGGTTGCGCTGCGAGTACACCAGGTTGATCGGGGCCTCGTAGCCCGGGACCAGGCGGTGGTAGGAGTTCACGGTCGGGTTGGTGAACGCCAGCAGCGACGGCGCGTGGTGCAGGATGCCGCCGATGTAGTGGCGGGCCAGGTCCGACAGGCCACCGTAACCGGACTCGTCGTGGAACAGCGGCTTGCCGTCCTTCCACAGCGACTGGTGCACGTGCATGCCCGAGCCGTTGTCACCGAAGAGCGGCTTCGGCATGAAGGTGACGGTCTTGCCTTCCTGCCACGCGGTGTTCTTGACGATGTACTTGAACAGCTGCAGGTCGTCGGCCGCCGCGAGCAGGGTGTTGAACTTGTAGTTGATCTCGGCCTGACCGGCGGTACCGACCTCGTGGTGGCCGCGCTCGAGCTCGAAACCGGCCTGCTGCAGGTTGGTGGCGATCTTGTCGCGCAGGTCGACGTAGTGGTCGTACGGCGCGACCGGGAAGTAGCCGCCCTTGTTGCGGACCTTGTAGCCACGGTTGAGGGTGCCGTCCGGGTTGAACTCGGCGCCGGTGTTCCAGGAACCGGAGACCGACTCGATCTCGTAGAACGCGCCGTTCATGGCCGAGTCGTAACGGATCGAGTCGAAGATGTAGAACTCCGCCTCGGCACCGAAGTACGCGGTGTCGGCGATACCGGTCGAACGCAGGTACTCCTCCGCCTTGCGCGCGATGTTGCGCGGGTCGCGGGAGTAGGCCTCGCGGGTGAACGGGTCGTGCACGAAGAAGTTCAGGTTCAGCGTCTTGGCGGCGCGGAACGGATCCAGCTGCGCGGTGCTGTAGTCGGGCAGCAGCAGCATGTCCGACTCGTCGATCGACTGGAAACCACGCACGGAGGAACCGTCGAACGCCAGCCCTTCCTCGGCCAGGTCGGCGGTGAACGCCTTCGCCGGGATGGAGAAGTGCTGCTGAACACCGGGAAGATCGCTGAAGCGGATGTCGACGTATTCGACGTCCTCATCGGCGATGTATTTGATGACCTCGTCGGCCGTGCTGAACGTCACTTAGTTCTCCTTACGGATTGTTTCCCAGGCCAGTGTCGATTGCATGGGCGTCGCGACCAGACGGTATGGACGCGGTGTTTCCCGGCAGTCAAGGTTGTGTTTCGCCAGTGTTACACGTGCTCTCGAACGGGTGGCATGTGCCACCCACGCTCTAGCGGTGAGGTCATTCTGCCACTCGTGACCTGGGCCGACGGCGTGAGCACCGGTTATGCGGTCGCCGGTGGCCCAGCGCACGCGCTTATTCTGGGAGCCATGGCACGTATCACCGGATCCTGGCTCTCCGGACCGACAGCGGATCCGGGCGATCCGGCAACCCCCGAGTTCCGCGGCGAACACATCGGGTTGCCGCGCGAGGGCGCGGGCTCACTGGTCGGGATGGGCCGCCGCATCGCCGCGCTGATGGTGGACTGGGTGATCGCGATGGGTATCGCGGCGCTGATCGTGCGGCCGGACCCGCAGCGGATCATTGCCGAGGCGGACGTCCCGGCGGGACAGCAGCCGCCGACCAACTTCGAGGCCGTGGTGAGCGCGCTGAGCACGCCGACCTGGATGGTGTGGGTGGTCGTCGGCATCCTCGCCGTGACCCTGTTCGGGTTCACGCCGGGCCAGTACTTCCTGCGGTTGCGGGTGATCCGGGTGGACGCGCCGGTGCGGGTGGGATTCGTGCGCGCCCTCGGCCGTCAGCTGCTGCTCATCTTCGTCGTGCCCGCCCTGTTCACCGACGCCGACGGCCGCGGTATGCATGATCGGGCGACCGGTACCGCGGTGGTTCGCGCACGCTGACCTCCCGCTCCGGGGCCAAGCGATCAGCGGATCACTGCCTGAACATACGACGCCGATACCGATCCCGCGCGCCGCATATGCCCGTATGCGAAGGGCCGGCGCCCCGAGTGGGAACACCGGCCCTCGCCGAATATCGCTTCGCGCTCAGCGGCGGCGGATGGTGCGCTGCACGCCGCGCATCTTGGCGCCCGCGGGCATCGGGCCCTTCGGTAGGGCGGGGCCGCTGCGGGCGCTGAGGGCGGCGAGGCGGCCTTCGATGAGGTCGATGCGCTTGGCGTCGATATTGCGGGGCAGCTTGGTGAGGTAGCGCTGCAGGTCCTTGAGCGGAACCTGGCCCTCCTCGTTGCCGACGATGACGTCGTAGATCGGGGTGTCGCCGACCAGGCGGGCGGTGCGCTTCTTCTCCTGCGCCAGCAGCGACTTCAACCGTTGCGGCGAACCCTCGGCGACGAAGATCACGCCGGGCAGGCCGACCACGCGGTGCACGGCATCGAGCTGAGTGGTGGCGGCAACGCCGTTGCTGACCCGCCACTTACCCTGCAGGTTGTCCAGCACCCAGGCCGCGGCACCGGCCTGACCTTCGGCTTTGCTGTACACCGACTTCTGCACCCGGCGGCCGAAGATGATGAACGCGACGAGCACACCGAGCAGGATGCCCAGCGGCAGCAGGAACCACTGCAGGCCGAAGATCAGCCCGATCAGGAAGAACACGACGGTGATGCCGACCAGCGCGCCGATCATCAGCGGCAACAGCAGCTTGTCTTCCTTGCGCTGCATCTGGAAGGCCTGCCACAGCTGCTGGCGGCGCTCCTTCGACTGCTGTTTGCGGGCCGCTTTCGCCGCGGCCTTCGCTTCCTTGGTGGGCTTACCTGCTGGCATGTCTCTCAGGATAGTGCCCGCGAGTGAGCGTTCTCGCCACGGGACGACCAGCGCTCACCGTGGTGTACCGCGGTCCCGGGCACCTGCGGCGGCCGTGGTCACCACACCCCCGGTTCCTGGGGCTGGACGTTCGTCCGGCGACCCGATACTTCTTAGGTGCGCTGCCGACGTAGTCCGTCGCCGGCCCGCGCGTGGGCTGGAACGGATGCGGAGGTAGACGAGCGGTGCGTGGTCGACCGGTTCTGGTGCGTGCACTCCTGCTCGTCGTGGGCGTGCTGGTGGTGGTGACCGCGGGCGTGCCGCTGACCGCGAGCGCGCGGCCGGAAGTACCGCACCAGTGGCATGAGGCCTACATCGACGCACCTGACGGCACCCGGCTGCACGCCGACATCCTGCGTCCGGCCGGTCTGCCCGACGACGTCCGCACGCCGGTGATCCTGACCGTCAGCCCGTATCGCGCGCATTCGGCGTACCTGAGCGAGCCGCGGCTCGAGGGCGGGCCGTCGGTGGAGAACCTGACACCCGAGCTGTTCCTGAACGCCGGCTACACCTACGTCATCGTGGATCTGCGCGGGTTCGGCGGATCGTCGGGCTGCCCGGATTTCGGCGGGCCGGGTGAACGCGCCGACGTGGCCGCCGCGGTGGAATGGGCGGCGAGCCAGCCCTGGTCGAGCGGCAAGGTGGGTATGTGGGGCGCCTCCTACGAGGCGTGGACGGGGCTGATGGGGCTGGCGACCGAGCCGAAGGGCTTGGCGGCGGTCGCGGCGTTCGAGCCGGTGGTCGACCCGTACAGCTACCTGTACATGCAGGGTGTGTCGTGGAAGTTCTCCGGTAAACCCGTCACCGAGGACGGGGTGCGGCCCGCCGACCTCGCCGGCTTCGAGCACGTGCTGATCGCCTCCACCCCGCCACACCCCGGCGACTCCCCCGAATATCAGGCCAACGCGCTGCAACTGCCCATGCAGTGCTACGCCCGCTACCTCCAGGACATCACCGACCACGACGCAGGCACCGAGTTCTGGCGCGACCGCGATCTGGTCGCCAAGCTGGACGGCAGCACCACTCCGCTGTTCCTCGGGCAGGGGTTCCTCGACTACAACACCCGCGCCTACCGCGTCCTCGACCTCTGGAACAACCTCGGACCCGGCGACCACAAGGCCTGGTTCGGGCAATGGGGACACCAGACCTGCCACGAGAAATGCGCGACCCCGCACTTCGACACCGAACTGCTGGCGTTCTTCGACAAGCATGTCGCCGGGCGCGATGTGCAGATTCCCGGGCCGCGTATCACCGTCGGCCAGTTCGACGGGCGCTGGCGCGGTGAGACGCAATGGCCGGCCGCCGACACGGTGCGAGTGCCGGTCGAACTGCGCACCGGGCGCTACACCGATCGCGGGCTGCTGCCCGGGCCGGACCGGGAAATCTGGTCGGTGACCGCGCCGTTCGAGCGCGAGGTGCACCTGTCGGGGATCCCGTCGGCGACGTTGTCGCTGGCCGGACCGCCGAACGCGACGGTGGCGGTGGAGCTGTTCGACATCGCGCCGGACAACCAGGCCGTCGTCATCACCCGCGGGATCGCGCCGGTGAGCGAGACCGCGCAGGTGCGGCTGCTGGCCCAGGATTGGCCGATCGCGGCCGGGCATCGGCTCGGCGTGCGCATCACCGACGTGGTGGACGACGTCTGGTCGCACTCCCCCGCCTTCGCCGAGGTCACCGTCACCGCGGCGCGCCTCGAGGTCCCGGTGCTGAGCCTGCCGCGCACCGCCGACCTGCCCGGCGGCGTCGGCGAAGCCATCCCGAAGTGGCATCGCAGGAAGACCCGCACCCTCGACGCCGGGGTGGTGAACAATGCAGTGGTGCCCATGAACCTGCCCACTGCGCCCACTCGATGAGCGGTCAGCATCCGCGTACACCGCCTACCAGTGCGGCCGGCGGTGGCCTCGGCGCAAACCTGCTCGACGGTGTCGATGACGCGACAGCGGAGCGACTCGCGGCGGCGTTACGGTGTGCCACGGTGTCGCGAGAGGATTCCGCGGCGACCGATGGCGCGCCGTTCACGCTGCTGGCCCAGCACTTGGAGCGCTCGTTCCCGCGAGTGCACGCCGAGCTCGAGCTGGAACTGTTCGGGCACAGCAGGCTCTACACCTGGCGCGGGGCCGATCCCTCGCGGACGGCGGCGATCCTGCTCGCCCATCAGGACGTGGTTCCGGCCGATGATCAGCCGCATTGGACGCATCCACCGTTCGCGGGGGTCGTGGATGAGCAGTTCATCTGGGGGCGTGGTGCGATCGACGACAAGAGCCGGGTGCTGGCGATCCTCGAGGCGGTCGAATCGGCTCTCGCCGCGGGAGTACGGCCCGCGCACACGGTGTATCTGGCGTTCGGGCACGACGAAGAGGTCTTCGGTGACGACGGCGCGGTACGGATGGCCCAGGCGCTGCGTGAGCGGGGTGTGCGTGCGGAACTGTTGCTCGACGAGGGTGGGGTGATCACCGAAGGCGTGGCCGATGGCGTCGACCGGCCGGTGGCGTCGATCATGGTGGGCGAGAAGGGATATGCGACCGTGCGGTTGTCGGTGACCGACATCGGCGGGCATTCCTCCATGCCGGGGAAGCAGACTGCCGTCGGGCGGATCGCGCGGGCGGTGGGCCGGTTGCAGGATCGGCCGATGCCGCTGCGGTTGACACCGGTGATCAGCGACATGTTGAGCCGGCTGCGTGCGGCCATGCCCCCGGCCCGACGCAAGCTGCTCGGTATGGCCGGGGTGGCCGGACCGGTCATCACGCGGGTGCTGGCGGCCAGACCGCAGACCGAGGCGATGGTGCGGACCACGACGGCACCGACCGTCATCCACGGCGGAGTGACAGCCAATGTGTTGCCGCAGCACGCCGAGGCGCTGATCAACTTCCGGATCCTGCCGGGCGACTCGGTCCACGGGGTGCTGGACCACTGCCGCCGCGTCGTCGGTGACGACGGTGTGCGGATCGAGCTGGTGGGCATGTCATCGGAGCCGTCTCGGGTTGCCGCCCCCGGCCCGGCCTTCGACCGGATCGCTCACCTGGCCACCGAGGTGGTGCCCGGCATCGCCGTCACCACCGGCCTCGTCCCCGGCGCCACCGACTCACGTCACTACGACGATCTGGCCGCCACCCGCTGCAACTTCGCGCCCGTCGTCTTCGACCGGAGCGATCTCGAACGCATCCATGGAACCGATGAACGGATCTCCCGCGTCAACTACGCTCGCCTCATCGCATTCAACCGGCGACTGATAGACCAGCTCGCCGACCCGGCGCCAAGTCCCACGCAGGGACCAGTACCAAGCCCCACCCGGGGACCAGCTCCAAGCCCCACCCGGGGACCAGCTCCAAGCCCCACCCGGGGACCTGCACCACGCCCCACCCGAGGAACCGACACATGAGCCAAGCCGCCGAGCCGGACAAGCACTCCGCCTCCAGCACAACCGATTCCGCGACCGCCGACACCGGCAACGGTGCCGCGAAGACTCCGGCGAAGGCCGCAGCCAAGAAGGCCGGGGCACGAGCCGCCCGCGCCACCAAGAGCACAGCCTCCGGGACCGCGTCGGGTACGGCAGCCAAGAAGACCGATGCGGCGGCGAAGAAGGCTGCCGCCCCGGCGAAGAAACGGGCCGCGAAGAAGGCCGCACCGAAACCGGCGACCACGACCACCGCCGAAGCGGCCGCTGCCGACGCGACGCCCGCCGCCGACGGCGCGACGGGCGATCAGCCGGCGAAGAAGGCCGCCAAGAGCACGCCACGCGCCCGCAAGTCACCGGCGGCAGGCACGGCGTCACGCCCGGCCGCGAAGAAGACGGCCACCAAGGCAGCGGCCCGCAAGACAGCGGCCACGAAAGCGAAGGGCACAAGCCCCGCTTCGGACTCTGCCGTCACCGACGCCGAGCCCACGGTCACGCAAGCGGTGGCCGGTTCCGAACCGGCGACTGCCGCACACGAAGCGGCTGGTTCCGAACCGACTACCGCCGCAGCAGGCCTCGCTACCACCGAGACCGACTCGGCCGGTGCCACTTCTGCTGAGGCGAGCGCAGTTTCGGGCGAAACCGCTAGCGAAGACACGTCCGTCTCCACCAGCGAGCGGTCCACGGCCGGCGATTCCAGCACCGGCGTCGCACCCGGTCCTGCCTCGAGTGCTGCACCCGCGTCGACGGGTGAATCCGCCACCGTCGAAGCTCCCGGCGATGCGGACGCCGCCGCCGAGGAAGGCTCGTCCGATATCGCGGACGCGGCCGATGGGAGCGCCGTGTCCGCACACGACGATGCGGCACCGACCAACGGCGAACCACAAACCGACACATCCCGCGGCACCGCCGCAGCTGTCGACGACGCTGCATCTGATGACACTGCTGCTGCATCCGGTGACGAGGGCGATGCCGCCGACGCGTCCAGCGAAACGTCCGCAGCCGAGAGCGATTCGGCCGGCGAGGAAGGCTCGTCCGATAACGCGGACGCGGCCGACGAGGGCGCCGCTTCCTCCGCAGGCGATGATGCGGCGTCGGTCTCCGACGGACAGACTCACGCCGACTCCGGGTCCTTCATCGGGCATGGTGCCCGGATCGAGTGGCGGGCTTGGCTTCCCGACAGCGCTGCGCGCGGGGTGATCGTGCTGGTGCACGGTGTCGCCGAGCATGCCGGGCGGTATGAGCATGTGGGGCGGCGGTTGGCCGGGGCCGGGTTCGCGGTGTACGCGCTGGACCATCCGGGGCACGGGCATTCCGGTGGGGCGCGGGCGAATATCGGGTCGATGGATGCGGCCGCCGATAATGTGGCGACGTTGCTCGCGATGGCGCGACTGGAATTCCCCGAGGTGCCCGCGTTCCTGCTCGGGCATTCGATGGGCAGCTTGATCGTGCTGTTCCTGGCGACGCGGGCGCCGATCGAGGTGGACGGTGTGGTGGTGTCGGCGCCGCCGCTCGACATTCCGGTGGGCAACCCGATTCAGCGGATGCTGGCGCCGGTGCTCACCAAGCTGACGCCGAATCTCGGTGTGCTGAAGCTGGATTCCACCGATATCAGCCGCGATCCGAAGGTCGTCGCCGCCTACGACAGCGACCCGCTGGTGTACCGCGGCAAGCTCCCGGCCCGGACCGCGACCGAGATACTCAACGCCGCGATGGCGGTCAAGGGTCGTCTGCGGAAGCTGACCGCACCGACGCTCGCGATGCACGGCACCGCCGATACCATCGCCGCGCCGTCGAGCACCGATCTCATCGAAAAGGGAGCGGGCGCCGAGGACCTCACGGTGCGCCGCTACGACGGGCTGTACCACGAGATCTTCAACGAGCCCGAGCAGGATCAGGTACTCACCGACGTCGTGGACTGGTTGGAGGCGCGTCTCGGCAAGTGATCCGGTGCGGCGGATGAATCGGACCGGTACCTGAGCTACCCGGCCGGAACGGCACCGCCGCATGGCCACAGTCGGGGCTCGCAACCTTGTCACACAGCAGAAGGCGCCGAGGTCGACCAAACGACCTCGGCGCCTTCACTGTTCGGACTGTGTCAGTTGTACTTGTTGGCGCAGGCCGCCTCGCCCTCGAGCACGCCGAGGCGGAAAGCCTCGAGCCGCAGGTAGCCGCTGTCCACGGTCGCACCGTTGACGTCGCTGGCCGCCAGACCGTCCGAGAGCAGCCCGGAGATGGCTTCGTCCAGGTCGCCGGCCGACAGCTGGACCTCGCGGCCTTCCTTGCTCAGTTCGGTGGTGATCGCACCGGACAGGCAGGACGTGCGCAGACCGGCGGTCTCGGCGCCCTCCAGCGACAGACCGCGCGCCTTCTGCACGGCGAGGGTGTAGCGGGAGATGAAGACGACGTAGGCGTTGTAATCGCCGCTGACGATCGCCGACAGCGGTTTGTCCTCGTCCTCCAGCGGGCCGGCGCGTTCGGCGAGCGCCGGGATATCGGTGCCGACGGTATTGGCGTCCGGGCAGTAGGACACCGGTTCGGTGACGGTCACCCCCGAGCAGCTCGACGCCACGCCCGAGTAGTCGTACTGCGGAGCCGCATCCGGCGGCAAAGCCTCGGCGGCGGCATTGGCGACGCTGACCAGCGATTCCTGGTCGACCGGCAGCTGACGTTCGCCGTTGTCGTCTTCGAAGGTGATCGGCAGGCCCGCGCGGCGCTGTTCGATCTCGTCCTCGTTGATGGCCTTGCAGGCCGCGGCGCCGCTGGTGTAACCCATCTGCACCGCGGTCACCCGTTCGAATGCCGAACCGTGCACATTGTCCGGGTCGTCCGGATCACGGTCGCGCACCGCGACGGTCGCGCCGAGCACACCGTTGAGTCCGTCGGTGGTGTTCATGGTGAAGTACTTGGAGTCGCCCTCGGCGACATAGCGCAGATACACACCGGCGAGGCAGTCGGCCTGTTGTTCGCGCACCAGCCCGGGGGTGCGCCGGTCGGCGATCTCGGCCTGGAATTGCAGGGCGTGGCCGTACTCGTGGGCCAGCACCATCACCACGGACATGTCGCCGAACTCCTTGACCAGCTCGGGCAGCAGCACGCCGCGGTCCCAGCCGATCGAGTGGTCGGTGCTGCAGTAGGCGGCGTTGACCATCTGATAAGTGTCGACGGTGCAGAATTCGACGGCCTCGGACTTCGGCGCCAGCGCGTCCCAGGAGATCAACTGCTCGACAGGCTTGAAACTGCCGGGAAAGGTCTTGCTGTACTCGGTCTTCCAGAATTCCTGCACGTCGTAGACGGCGTTGAGGGCGAGTTGATCCATCTGCCCGCCGTCGCCGTTCTCGGCCTGGATCGGCGCGTCCGGGGCGTCGGGGCGCGGCCCGCTCGGGCCGGTGCTCGACGTCGCACCCGCGATCTGCCACGGGTTTTCCTGCCCCGGACCGGACTGCGCCGCCTCGGCCGATTCCGAACAGCCGGTGAGCACCACCGCGGCGCACGCCACGATGGCGGCGGCAAAGCGCAGCCGCTTATTCCTTGTCACTTGAATGCCTCCCCAAGGTCGACCGGGCCGGTACACAGCCCGGGCCCGGACCGGCGCCGCATGCGCCTGCCGTCCGAGCGCTCCACATGGTAATCGCTCGGCGTCCCCGATACGCATCGCCGCGGAGGAAATTCGCGGCGATGCGGTTTCTCGATCAGTGCAAACGAGTGCGGGCGAGGACGGCGCGATGGTCGGTGCCCGGCACCACCATGGTCCAGACCTCGTCGGCGGTGGCGTCGGCGAGCAGCACGTGGTCGATGCCGATGACCGGACCCCAGCGCCGGTCCTGCGGGTAGCTGCGCAGTGGGCCCGCGCCGGCCTGGTCGGCGGCGGATTCGAAACGGCCGCGCAGCAACTCGCGGAAGGCGCTGTGGTCGCGGGTGGCGTTGAAGTCGGCGCCGACGATGGCCGGTCGCTGCTCCACCTCGAGTATGTCGCGGATGGCGCTCAATTCACGCTGCCATCTGCCGAAATCCAAGGGCGGCGGCACCGGGTGGAAGGCGTAGACCGCGATGGCGCCGCGATCGGGATGGTCCATGATCGCGGAGATGTTGTTGAGCAGGAAGCCGTCGTAGTTCTTGGTGTCGCGCAACGGGTACCGGCTGTAGATGCCGGTGCCGACGCCACCGGCCTCGGAATCTTCCAGGTAGTGGTATGGCAGCAGTGCGCCGATACCCGCCGCGGCGAGCCCGGCGACGGCGGCGGGGGTGAGCTCGTTGACGGTGAGCACGTCCACGCGCTGGGCACGAACGGCGTCGACCACCGCACCCGTATCCGCCTCGCCGAACAGCAGATTCGACTGCATCACGATCAGCTGCGGCCCGGTGGCGGCGTGCCCGTCCGGCACATAGATCGGCACCTGCGTCCACAACGCCGCGGCCACCGCGATCGCGGCGGCGATCATGCTGCGCCGCCCACGAGCGATGGCGAACAACACCAGCGCCACGATCGTGCCCACCATCAGCAGCGACGCACCGGACGCCAGCAGGACCACCGTCCGCCGCTGCGATCCGCTGAAGTACAGCGCGATCCCCGCGATCCCTGCCAGCAGAGCAACCCACCCCGTGCCGAGCAACGCCCGGTTCACCCATATCCGCATGTCTGGGACCCTAGAACGGGCCGGTGACGGATTCGTGGATCAATTGTGTGGATCCTGTGAGAATCGAACGAGTTCGACCGCACCCGGACAGGAGGAGCACCGTGTACTTCGAAGAGTTCGAGTCTCCCGGCGCGCTCTCGCTCGATACCGCCGAAGCCCTGCACGACGTGGCGGGCCGATACTCCTCCACCATCGTCGTCACCGCCAACGCCCACTCCGTGCACGCGCCGCTACTGCCACTGTGCTGGGAAGACCTGGGCATCGCCGCGGGCACCACGGTCACCGTCACCGTGGACAACGGGCATCACCCACCCGACATCGAAGACCGCCGCGCGCTCGGCGAATTCGTCGGCCGGTTTCGGCAGCTCACCGCGCCGGGCACCCGATAGCGGTCGA